>JACRPJ010000018.1 GCA_016213985.1 Candidatus Woesearchaeota archaeon | reverse complement strand
TGTAAACACCATGCTTAACAACAGTGCTGGAACCGCAAAAATCGTGCTTAACCAAAACTTATTCTTAATAGCTTTAATTACTTCATGACAATGCTGCAATTCACTTTTAGCATCTCGTTCTTTGAAGACGTGGCCGGCATAGCCTTTGTTTTTGATTGCAGCAATAAGTTCTTGCTCATTAGTTTGCAGAGAATCAAATTCAACAGTTGCTTTTTCCGTAGAATAATTCACATTTGCTGATTTAACTCCTGGTGCTTTAGATAGAGCTTTAGTTAAAATAGTTGCGCAGCTGGCGCAGTGCATTCCGCTGATCTTAAGAGTGGTTTTTTCCATTTTAGT
Source organism: Candidatus Woesearchaeota archaeon (assembly GCA_016213985.1). Classification (GTDB taxonomy): domain Archaea; phylum Nanobdellota; class Nanobdellia; order Woesearchaeales; family GW2011-AR9; genus JACRPH01. Next base: position 2,916 of record JACRPJ010000018.1, on the reverse strand, counting down.
TATAACTCCTTTCTTTTTTAATAAATTTTTGTTTACCCGCCGCATCCACAACCCCCACCCATGCCGCAGCTCGCTCCTTTCGGCGGGATTGGAACTTGGTTCAAAGCTTCCGTGGCAGCAGGAGTATTTACTTCATCCTGCACTACAAACGTTCCCCGCAGCATTCCCATCCAACAACTCCAAGGAACAGTTCCAGATTCAGTGGGTGTAAACTCGATAGTTTGAATTCCTGATTTAAGTTTAAAATTCAATCCATATTTGGGCACAGTTATGGCGCTGTTACATCCATTTAATTGTTTTCCATCAATAATCCATTTTACGGGAACTCCTCTCTCAAGTGCGAATTTGTTGGGAGTAAATCCGCTGCCATCTACTGTCATCTTAATCTCTTGATAGCCATCTTTAAACGTAGTTCCAGAGATGGTTTGTGCAGCGCTAGAGAATCCAGACTTGCCCCCATTTCCCAATGAGCTAAATCCCGATGCGAGTGAACCAAAATCAAATCCGCTCCCGGTTAAAGCTAATCCGCGGTTTAACATTATCAATCCTAATATAATTACTAACACCCCGGATGCTTTGAGTATTTTCATTGTAGCTTTAGAGCTAATCATGCTGGCGAAGTAGCCGAAGCCCAACATCACTGGTAAAGTTCCCAGCCCGAAGATAAACAGCATTTTAGCTCCTTCAAGCATGCTGCCTGTTCCGGCGGCTAAAATATACACTGCTTGTAATGGCCCGCAAGCAATCATTAATCCATTTAATAATCCAATTACCAACGGACTGTTCGCGTATTCTTGTGATTCTTTTCCCAGCCAGCGATTAAGGGATTTGGGAAGTCCGAACTGGAATCGCCGTAAGAATGGAAAAATATCCAGCATTTTTACTCCGAAGATAATCAGAAATAATCCCGCTACAATTCCTGCTACACCTCGCATCGCCGGAGTAAATGCAATGATACTTCCCAGCAACCCGAATAATGCACCAATAATCGTATAAGAAATAGTTTTACCGATAGCATAACTCGCATGCAATTGATGCGGCTTCTTTCCTTCAGCGGTTCCTTTAGCAGTATAGGATACTACAAAGCCGCCGCACATGGCAATACAATGGAAGCCGGTGAGCAACCCCACTAAAAATAACAGTCCATAACCCATGTTCTGGCTGATCTCTGGAAGAGGGAATCTTGAATATAATTGTAAGCTGAAGTAACTGATTAATAAAATTCCTGCCGCTGCCAGAAGCCATGCGCTCCACAAAGTTTTTTCGGGGGCTGAATTCGAATCCAATTCTCCACACGTATATCCTTTCTGTTCAATTCTATGTTTGATTTTTCCCCAACTAGTTTTATTCTCATCAAACGTAACCTGTCCTTTTCCGGAGACATAATCAACATCAATACTTTCTACTCCTTCCTGTAAAAGAGCTTGTTTAGCAATGATTTTCTCGCAGCTAGTACATACCATTCCTTTAACTGAAAAATGTTTAGTTGTCATTATTATCATTCCACTTTATAGCTTTCTTGTTGAATTAGGGCTTCTATTTTCTGAGGAGATAGCTTTTTCTCATTAAATTCAATTACCACAGTTCCGGTTTTGCTATCCGCTTTGCATTCTTTTGCACCGACGCCCATCAATGCATCGGTTATCAGCATTTCACAGCTCTTACAGTGCATGCCGATTACTTTAAGAGTTATTCTTTTCATTTATTCCACCTCAATCTTCGATAATATGAGCTTAAGAATAGAAACAGCTTATAAGTTAAGCGGTGAAACTAGTTTCTGAAGCAGAATTTCATTTCAATATTACAATATTAGTCATGCCCCTTCTCTTCCGTTCAATCAATCCTCTTCCTTCTAACTTATCCAGAATGCGGGTGACTTTTACTTTAGTGAGCCGTGTTTCTTTAATCAAGTCACTTTGATAAGCTGAACCTTGCTCTCTTAACACCAAGTTCATTACTTGTTTCTCTTCTCAATCAAGCTGTAACTTATAATTTTCTGATTTTTAAGCGTAGTGTACATCGGACAAGTAAGTCCATGGGTGCAAGTTTCATTGATGATATTTTCTAATGCGACATTAAAAGACATAACTATAAAGAAGAAGATAATAGTAACTCCGATGATGAGTATTCCTACGTGTTTGTTTTCCATAGTTTAATTATATTTTATAGCACATTTATAATAATTGCGGAGAAAAGATGAATCGACGTCAATTTCGCTGTTCCTTCCAGCTCCAATACTTATCCCTGCCAATTATAACATGATCCAATATCTTTATTCCTAACATTTCTCCCGCTTCAACTAACTTTACGGTTATCTCTTCATCTTCCCTGCTGGGAGCAGGATCTCCCGAAGGATGATTATGCACAATTATTATGGAGTTAGCGCTTTCTCTTATTGCTGATTTGAATACTTCCCGAGGATGGATTAATGAGCCGTTAAGTGTGCCTAACGAGATTAATTCCTCTTTGATAATCTTGTTTTTGAGATCTAACAGCAAGATGCAAAATTGCTCTCGAGTTAGTTCTCTCATCTTTGGATGGAAATAATTAAACACGTCCTGAGCTGATTTAATGCTTCTTTTCTCTGCACTGCAAATATTCGCTCTCTTTGCTAGCTCAAATGCAGCTAAGATTTCACACGCTTTAGCGTTACCGATGCCTTTTATTTGCTGTAATTCAGATAAAGAGCAAGAGGCTAATTTTTCCAGCCCATATTTGGCAATTACTCTTTGGCTCATCTCGATGACATTTTCTTCTTTATTGCCTATTTTAAGAATAATAGCCAGAAGTTCAGCATCGGATAGTCCAGAAGCTCCTTGTTTACACAGCCGTTCTCTTGGCCGTTGCACTTCAGAATAGTCTTTGATGCGCATGATAGTAAACTGCTAAAATTATTCTCCTCTCTTCGCCGCCAAT
>JACRPJ010000038.1 GCA_016213985.1 Candidatus Woesearchaeota archaeon | reverse complement strand
GAATGGCATTTGGATATTTACCAAGCTTATAACAATTTAATGAAGTCAGAAAACGGAAAAACACCGATGATTTTAGAGGGTAAAACCTCTAAAATTTGGTGTTGGGAGGATTTCTTTATGTATCATTAACTGCCCAATGCCTATTTTTAATTTTGATTGTGAGTAATCATTGTTTAGTAGTAAATCTACCAAAAGATTTATAAATAAGTGGGTATTTTAGATAATATAACAGCCAAAACAAATAAAATTGAGGGGTAAATAAAAATGACAGATCTAAACGCACAATTTGATTTTGTTGAAGTAAGCAGATGTCCTGCGCCAGTTATTTTAGGTATGTATGATTCAAACGGGAATTATGTGCCTAATGAGAAACCAGTTACTGGTGTTGAGATTGTATTTGGAAGATACGTTGAAAAACCATGTCGTCAGATTGAAAGACGATTGACTCATGGATTTGGCTACGATGAAAATAGTAGCATGAGACAAGGAGTACAAATGAGAAGAGAAGATGACGATCTCTTTCCAAGCGACTCATTGGTTGACTATCTAAATCTTAAAGACGAGTTAAAAAGAAAAGGACAAAATTCTGCTTTGAGAAATATCTGGGAGCATTTAAGACGAAAAAGTATTTAGATATTCTTGCTTTTTTTCTTTAATTTTTCTTAGGAACTCAAGCCTGTTTGTTAGTAAAAATTTTAGTAGTTCTATCACGATAAAAGGCACAATTCAAAGTTAATAGTTCTTAGTGTAAGCGTTTTTATATTTTAGGTCACAAAAAATGGGATATAACGTTGTTATACTTTCTTGAGCTTGCGAAGGGTCGAGCACCGCAGACCGCAGGTGAGGAGCAGAGAAGTTATGACACAGCGTGGCAAAATTATTTTGTAATTTTTAGTTTAGAGATGTAACTACTATTAATAAGTATAATAAATCCAAAACCTTAAAAAGCAGAAGAGTATTACTTACCTCAATGGCAACTGAAGCGATCGCCCTTCCAGCGCAGCAGGAAGTGTTAAACCTGCTGTTTGAACAAGACGATGTTGGCTGGAAGGCTATCCTCCTGGATTTGGTTAAAACCGAACAAATGGATCCTTGGGATATTAACATAACTCTTCTCACCCAAAGATACCTGCAGGCTATCAGAGAGCTGCAGGAGCATGACTTAAAAGTATCCGGAAAAGTGCTGCTGGCAGCAGCCCTTCTGCTGAGGATAAAATCTACTCATTTTCTGGATAAAGATTTAGCGGAATTTGACCAGCTGCTTTATCAACGGGGGAACGATGGAGAAGAGTTGATGGAAGAGCTGACCGAAACCCAAAAAGAGCTGCGGGACAAAAGCAAATATAAGCTCATTCCCAGAAACCCCCAACCACGAAGCAGAAAAGTTTCTATCCACGATCTAATCAACGCTTTGCAACGAGCCATGGAGATTAAGAAAAAAATCCTCGCTCAGCAAAGGCCAGTCAAATACATCCTTCCAAAGAGAAATATGGACATTGTAGAAGTAATTTATGATCTCTACCATAAAATTATGTATTATTCCAATAAGAACGAAAAAAGAGAATTAACCTTCTCTCAACTCCTTCCTCCCAAAGCTGGAAAACAAGAAAAAGCCTATACTTTTATCCCTTTACTACATTTAGAAAATCTGCAAAAAATAGAAACCGAGCAGAAGAAGCACTTTGATGAGATCTATATCAAGTTATTGAAAAGCAAAATAGCCCAATAATTAGTCACCTAATGGGAATTCTCATAAATTTTTTACAGTCCAAGCAAGAAATTATTACTTTTCCCCCCCGGGTTCTTACTCGAGCATTAACTCCCGGAGTTAAATAAGCGTAACAATGCTTGCAGAATCTTCTCTTTAACTCTTTAGGAATTCTTACTTTAACTTTCATAGAAATATTCTGAGCCAACTGCACATAACGATTAGCCAATACTTTACTCATAGGGAAGACTTCCTCTGCCTGATTAAATAAGAGTTTAATTCTCACCAGAGCGATCTTTTTCTGCTGATTCTTGCTTCTCATAAGAAAAAAGAAAAATTAAGAGTATTTAATCATTTCCTTGCTATCAGCTCTCTGTTCTAAATCTTACTAGCGTTCGGGTTAGTGGCTTCAAAGCCCCTGCTCTTTACTCGCAAGCTGACGTTCCCCGTAGGGGGCAACCCCTTTGTCAGCCCTATAAGATGAGCGATTGGACTTTGTCTTTATGCCACTAACCTACACTTAGGACAGGACCCTTGCTATCTTCCCGCAACGATTAGACTGCTAGTCAATCTCACGTCTCCTCGGGAACGAACCTTATCCATGATAAAAGTGCCTAATTCTTCGGCACTAGAAACATTCACCTCTGCTAAGATATCCCATTCCCCAAACAGGATATGCACATCTTCTACTTCTGGAAAGCCACTCAACTCTTGAAGTAGTTCCCTCTCTCCCCCCTCTTTCATAGCTATTAGTACAAAAGATTTCATAGTTTCACCCCCTAACATGGTCATAACACTCTGGATTATTTAAAATTTCCGAGAAAATTTAAGAAGTTCATCCTTTTTGAGGCTTAGTATGGCCAAAGGACGCCCCCTCAGAAGCCTAATCCGGCAAAATATTGTCGAAATCTTGTACTATCTTAATCAGGGCTATGGTTATCAAATCAGCAAGATTTACCAGGAAATCTTCCCAAAAGTCACTCAGAGAAGCATTTATTACCAGCTACGTAAAGGAGTACAGACCAAAGAGATTGAATTAAAAGAAATCAAACAAGAACAGGGAGACTTCTCCTGGGGAAGTACAGTAGAAAAGATTATTTATGCATTGGGACCAACTGCTCAGCCTAAAAGAGACAAACGAATAAAAGAATTCTTGGAAAGAAAAAATGAATTTCAGTGAGAAAGTGTATGCTTTGTGCAAGAAAATTCCTAAAGGAAAAGTAACCACCT
>JACRPJ010000030.1 GCA_016213985.1 Candidatus Woesearchaeota archaeon | reverse complement strand
ATATTTTAGAAGTGGTTAACATAAAATTATCAGTAGTGTTTAATTTTAAAATTACCGTATTATTATTGTAAATGGTAGCCGGGGTTATATTCGCCCAGGTGATGTTAGGATTGGTTTTATCAACCCAAAAGTTGATGGTGATGGTAGCTTGATTTCCTAAAGTGTCGTTAGCAAACAAGATTAAAGTAAAATTACTTTCAGAAAAAGTGGAATTGGATATATTTACCAAATCATACCATCCTGAAGAAGCATTATTAATTGAAATGTTGGCGCGGGTTTGTACGGTAAGATTAGAATAGTTCGTAATGGAATAGTTCGAGAAGGATAGTTGTAAATCGGTTAAAGAGATGTTAAGATAAAATGCGGTGTTCAGATAAGAATTATTGATTGGAAAATAAATGGTGATGTTTGGGGAAGTCTGGTCGACGATAATGGTTCTAATCTCGCTGGTTCCAATTGTATTAGAAGTATCGTTGCCGAATACTCTGTAAGTGTAATTAGTAGTAGTTAATCCAGTCATGTTATAATAAAAGTTTACCCCGGTACTTTGATTCATGGTGAAATTGGTCAGGGTTCCGTTATTATAATTCCATTCCAGCCAGGCTGAAGACAAATTTACGTCAGAAGTTATGTTGATCAAAGTTGAAGTGATAATGATGGTGGTAGCATTAGCCGGATTATTAGACGTGAAATTAATGAACGGTTGTAATGCCGCTAAGATGTTAAGTCGGGGAAAATTTATTGAAGTGAGCGTGTCATTGACCGTTTTTCCGGTAATCTTTAATTTAACTTTGATCTGTTCAGGGGTTATGGTTTGATTATAAGCTAGTTTCCAGTACTGGTGCATTAATGCTGCTGCTCCGGAAACGTGAGGAGTGGACATGGAAGTTCCGTCTTTGGATTGTGTTCCTCCCCCGTTCTTGAGCGATACGATTGATGAACCGGGTGCAGCGATAATGTCCGTAAAATTAGCATGCCTGAACGCGTAGCTAGCTAAAGTATCAGATTTAGTAGTAGCGGTTACTTTAGTAGAATTCTGGACGCAAGCTGGAGAGGCAATTCCGGCAGTGGCATTGGTATAAGTTGCATCAGTATTGCCGGTAGCGATGACTACGGAGATGTTTCGCTCAACAGCCATATTCGTAAGGTTCCCATATCGTGCATTGGCAGTAGTGGCGGCATCACAATGAGTAGTATACTGTCCTCCTCCCAAGCTGATACTAATAACTGAAATGTTATATACAGTAGCGTTGATGATGCACCATTCCATCCCCGCAAGTACGTCTGCATCCGGGCAGGAGCCAGCAGCATTACATACTTTTATCGCGATTAGTCTTGCTTCTGGAGCGACTCCCCTATATGTATTATTGGTAGAAGCAACTATTCCAGCTACATGCGTGCCATGCCCGTGATCATCAGCAGGCGAGGGGTCATCGTTAACATAATCATAGCCTTGTAATACTTTGTTGCCCCAGCCTCCACCTAAAGCAGTGTGATTGTAATCTATTCCTGTATCGAGGATACATACAGTCTCGCCAGTTCCATTAATATAGGTTCCATTAGCAGTAAGATTCCAGGCATGATCAGCATTAATTAACGGAATAGAATCGCTTAAGAAAAGGTGTTTCTCTTCGTTGAAATAAATACTTTGAACTAATTCATCTTTATTTAACTTATCCAATCCTTCTTGGGTTATTTTTCCGCTGAAGCCATTAATGATAGAATATTTGTGTTTCAATTCTAAATCATACTCCAAAGAGCTGGTCGTAGTTATTTTAAGTGATTTCTCTTTCACTCTTAATTTTTCCAGCACTTTGGTTTGGGTTTTTTTGATAGCTTCTTTCCGTTGCTGCTCTGTATCTTCAAATGAGAAAATTCCGGCAATGGGCTGGTCTTTCAGCACTACAATAACCGACACTTCATTATTATTTTCTAATTCCTGAAGTACTTTTGGCTCTATTTCTGCGGCATGAATAGATGCAGCCAGAACAATTCCAATTAATAGTAATAATATTCCTCTTTTAAACATTCCTCAAACTCCTCTTGCAACTGTTCTTATTGGGGGATATTTAAATATTTCTTTACAAGAAAATCTATCGGATGGTTTAAATCAGCATGATCTTGTTTTGCTCTTTTAGGAAGCTGCTCCCTATTCCTTCCCCGAGCTTAAAAAAAGTATTGGAAATCCCGTGTCTTTATGCTCTCCCGCTACTAAGCGCTCATAGCCTATTCCGTATTTTTCCATCAGTCCGCTGAATTCCAAGTAAGAGGAGTACACCCCTATGCTTCCGGTTATAGACATCCTATTAGCAATGATATGATCTGCAGCAGAGGCAATCCAATAACCGCCTGAAGCGCCGACTTCCCTTATTACGGCTATTGTAGGTTTCTTAGCTCTCTTTACCGCCGTGCCAATCTCATCTGACGCTACGGGTGATCCTCCGGGAGAGTTTATTTCCAGCAATATTGCTTTTATTTTTGGATCCTGGTCAGCTTCCTGAATGAAGTTAATTATTTCCGGAGAAGAGACTGTAGCGCTTCCAAGATAAGAACTTCCGTCACTGGTAATTACTCCTTCTATTTTAATCAAAGCGACGTTTCCATACTTTGACGGATCAAAAATCGTTAGGATTAAAGGGAAAAGCACTAGGAGTATAAATACTGCCGCAATTATAGTCAGGATGATGTTTCTTAACTTATGGTTTCCCTCTTTTTTGTTCATCTCTTTTCTTAAAGACAATAATATTTATAAATGTTTGGGAACGATGAATTAATTAATGGGAGAAGAAGTGGAACAGTTTTCTGAACTAATCAAATTACAGCAACTGTCAGAGAGTAATCCGCAGCAGCTGATTGATTTCATGGAGAAAATACGCCAGGCAAAAAAGGAGGAAAAAGAGGATTCATTGCCGGAAGAGCTTAAAGTGCTGGCTAAGTACATTTATCCGGTGGAAACCTTGCGAAAGAGAGGATTTTATGAATATCTGTTGCTGGACGAGTATTCACTAAGCTATGCTACTCCAAAAGCTTTTGGCGCATATAGGGCCAGAAAAATAAGTTCCCTATTCTATGAAGAAAAGGTAGTAGATGTCAGCTGCGGAGTAGGCTCACAATTATTAGAATTGTGCCGGGAGCTTTCGGCTATTGGTATAGAGAAGGATCCGGTAAGGTACTGGCTGGCGAAGATCAATGTAAACGTTGCTTTTCAGAAAAAATATATCCCTATCAAACCCGAAATCTTTAACGAAGATGCGCTTAGTTCCGAGAAAATTGCTCCGCTGATAAAAGAATTCGAAGTGATTTTATGCGATTCGTGGAGAGCCGAGAACGGATATTCTCCGGATTTGAAAGAGTTGCATTCATTATATCCTGACAAGTATATTGTATATGAGTTCAAGCCTTTAGAGAAAGTGAAGGAGTTAATGGAGAAATATCCGTTCTTGTTCGGGAAGTCGGAGATCGAATATTATGGGGAAGAGGACAGGTGCAGCCGTCTGACGGTTTATTATGGGAAGGGAAAGACGATTGGTTTTTATCAGGATGATGAGTATTCGTCTGCAGGGCTAAGCTATAACCACGAGCGGTTGGACAGCGTTATGGTGCAGATGCAGCAGAAAGTGGTTGCTGGATTTCCCTCGCATGATTTTTATGTATTGAACCGCTGCATTGTAGATAATTACTTCGCCTCACTGCTTAATTTCACCATCTTTGGGATAGATAAGAAGAGATATGTAGTGGAGGTTAATTCTGGAGGCACTATCAAGCCAAAAAAGACTTTTTCTCCGGTATTTTCGTCCAGTCAGATCGAAGAAGTGTCCGCCTTCCTGCAGGAGAATTATGAAGACTATATGGTTACTCTGAGGATGGAAATCCCTTCAGAAGAATACTGGAATTTCATCAGTGAGCATAAATTAATAACTAACAAAGACAGTTTGAACCGGTTTAGTTTGTTTAAGCAGGGGAAAGTGTATCATTTGGCGGAAGAGAAACTAGCTCGTTTGAAGGAATAGTCTTTACATTGAAGACAATACCACCTAAAAATGTTCCATAACCTTAATCTCTGAGCAGGTAAACTCAATGTTTATTTTGGAGCTATTAGTTTCTTCTCTTCTTTTTCTTCTTTAGGAATATTTTCCACGATTTCTTTTAAAGTGGAATCAATATTCTTACTGATTCTAACCTGATAATTATACATGTATTTCGGAAGATTGAAGAAGATTTGAAAGAAGTATTTCAAGAAAGGAAGACCCGCATCGGGATTTCTAGAAACCCCTCTTTTAAAGTAGTTAAAGAATTTTTTAAATTCAACCATATCGTAGGACCCGCAGTAAAAATTTGAAGTTTTGAAGTCATCATTGCTAGATGTAAATACACCATTTAAAAACAGATTAGGGCTAAGAGCCACTTCATCTTTACTAAAGGAAGATTTGCTTTCAAAAAAGAAAAGGCGTTTCTTTTTTTTGGTCACATTGACTTGCCGTAATTCTTCTTTCGGTCCTACATATAAATCGACTTTTCCGTATGTTCTACCATTTTGAACGAGTTTTAATTCCAATTCAGCTTGGGGAATTGTAAGATGGGAATCAATCTTACTGCAACTAGAACTACCAAATATATCAATTATCCCTTCGTAGTTTTCCAAAGCATTCTTACCATCCTCTTTCATCCTGAATCCCTGCTGGGTTACAGCCTCATAAACATATCGACATACTGTTTCGAAAGGGGCTATAAGAGCATCGAAGCCGGATAAAGATATTTCCAGTTGAGAAGCAACTGAAGGTAATTTTCGTAATTGCTCCCGATATTCAGCCTCCTGCAAATAATTTTTGGCAATAGCATCAGATTGGGCTAATTCTAGTATTCTTTCGCTGAGTACCTGAGAAAATAATTTCAAGTCCTCCTGAGAGAAGATTGGCAGATTCCAGCGGGAAAAATAATTCTTAATCTGTTGGTCATCATACAAGTGATAATAAGGCATATCCTCCAGAAGCCGATCCTGCAATTCCACCGCCCGGTTGACATCAGGAATTTCCTTCACGATTTTGTGCAGCTGTTGCTCTTTTTGGTCCAGCTCCAGCCGCGGACTGACTTTCAGTTCCTCCTTACCATTGCTAACATACAAAACAGCTTGTTCGATGGAGGTCTTGTCATTAATCATGTTTATGTCACTAAAAATTGTTAGTTATTTATAGGCATTGTCTTAGTTAAAGATACATTTAAATAATAGTTATACTTTTCTTATTCTCGGTGATATTATGAAAAAGAGGCGTAAATTAGATGTTTCTTGCCAAAACCCTTCTTGCCAGTTCTTTGGCAAGAGGGGGTTAAAAAA
>JACRPJ010000028.1 GCA_016213985.1 Candidatus Woesearchaeota archaeon | reverse complement strand
GGGTCTACGGGCAGGTCATCCTCTTTAGGGAGCAAGACTTTACTACATTTCTTGCAATACCAGACCGGAAAGGGTACTCCATAATACCTTTGTCTGCTTATGCCCCAGTTCCATTGCAGGTTTTTGACCCAGTGTTCGTAGCGTACTTTCATATGTTCAGGGTACCATTTAACTTTCTGGGCGATGTTGATGAGTTCTTCTTTCTGGTCCAGCACTTTGATTTGCCACTGGGGCTTTTTGAGGAATTCTATTTCTGTACCACAGCGTTCGTGCACATTTACAGGATGGGTTATATTCTGCTGTCGAATTAATAATCCTGCAGCCTTGAGATCTTCAATGATTTCTGATCTCGCTGCTTTGATTTTCATTCCGGCGTATTTTCCAGAGAGTTCATTCATTCTTCCCTGCTCGTCGATAGCCACGCGCAGGGGTAATTTATGCCTGTTCCATTTCTCCACGTCATCTTTATCTCCAAAAGTGCACACCATCATTAGTCCCGTACCTTTGCCTAGTTCAACGCTTTCATCGGTAAGGATGGGCACTTCGTAGTTAAATAAGGGAACTCTCGCAAATTTACGGTTAAGCTTTTGATATTTTTTGTCTCTGGGGTGATAGAATAAGGCTACACATGCGGGTAGCATTTCTGGCCGGGTAGTAGAAATGATTAAATCTTGGCCACCGCATTTAAAGATGAGATCGTTGAAATGGGAAGTTAAATCTAAATTATCAAGATCTGCTTGAGCGATAGTGGTCTGGCAGGTAGTACACCACATGGTAGGATATTCTGTTCTTTCCAGGCGGTTTTTCTTGTATAAATCTAAAAAAGAAGTTTGGGCTACTCTTCGGGCATTGTCCCCGATGGTGTGGTATAGTAAATCCCAGTCGATAGATGTTAACATTATGTTTATTTTCCACATATCTTTCGGTAGGCAGGCCATTGTCGTCATAACCCAGAGGGAAGAAGACATTAAAGCCATGCATTCTTCTGTATCTGGCTACAAATTCAAACTGGGAGTAATGCATTCCGTGCCCTACGTGCAAATGATCTGCGGAGGCATAAGGGGGAGGGGTGTCTATAGAGTATAGAGGTTTTTTGCTTTTAGGATTGTACTTGAAGAGGTTGTGGTCCTGCCAGTATTTCTGCCATTTTGGCTCGGCGATGCGGGGATCGTAATTCTGTGGTAATTCCATGAGCTGAGGAGAAACTAGGGGTATTTAAAAAGTTAATCCATGTGATTTTAGTAAAAGATTTTCTTATTCCCTCAGAAGAGAGTTAACTTGTTTTTTCAGGAGAGGCAAATCTCTCTTTACAATATCCCAAATAAGATCGGTATCAACACTAAAATAGGCATGAATTAAAACATCTCTTGTTCCGGCAATGTCTCTCCATTTTATAAAAGGATATTTTTCTTTGAATGTTTGGGGAATATTCTTAACGGCCTCTCCAATAACTTCTATCCCTCGAATTACTGCGAATTGCTTTTCCGAATTTTGCTTGAAATCTTCTTTGCTTAAGTTAAGAACAAACTCTTCGATCAGCTCGATACTCTGAAGAATATGAATAAGATATTTAGTCTCATCTTTCATAGGATTCTTACTTCATCTTTAAAGATTTCTTCTCGAAATAAAGGATTAACCGACTGATAGGTCAAGAGATCAACTTTTACTTTAAGTCTATCCTCTAATTGATGTTTTAAATGGACTAAATCCAATAAGCTTTTTTGTTTTCTTCCATACTTTATCAGAATATCTAAATCACTCTTTCTCTTTTGTTCTCCTCGAGCATAAGAACCGAAGATTCCGGCTTTGACTACATTGTTCTCTTTTAATATAGGCAGGATAATTCTTTTAATCTTATTTATCTGCGGTTTTGGAGGCATATTCTTAGGGAGGAGGGGGATTTATTTAAACTTTTCTGGTGCTCAATCGTATCCTATAAAGTAGAAAATACCCTCTGAAAGTTGTTCCTTTTTAAGCTTTGGTGTTTACTCTTTAACATTACTCACTCAATCTCATCCCTGAAGCTTTGCTCTCTTCCCAGCCTGAAGAGGTGATCTGGATAAACTCGGCGTTTTGCTGCATTTCTCCTATATCTCTTGCTCCGCAGTAGCTAATGGCGCTTTGTAGACCTTTAATAACCCCGTTGATTACATTTTCTACCGGGCCTTTATAGTCCACTAAGATTGATACGCCTTCTACGAAAATGTCCAGCCTTTCTTTCACTCTCTTCCCTTCCAACACTTCTTTGCGCTCGTGTCCACTGTCATAAGAAGCGCTTCCCATGTAACGTTTGTATCTTTTGCCATCTTTCATGATTACAATGCCGGGAGCTTCTTGAGTACCGGCAAACAAAAATCCAGAGCAGGCGGAGCTGGCTCCTGCAGCGATAGCTTTGGCTACATCTCCAGGAGTTTTCATGCCACCATCGGCACAAACGGGAATATTATGCTTTCTGGCTACTTCCACTACTTCCAGGATTGCAGTTAGCTGAGGGATTCCGCTTCCGGCAATAATTCTAGTGGTGCATACTGGTGAAGGGCCAATGCCCACTTTGACCCCGTCTGCTCCCGCTTCAATAATCTCGCGGGCAGCTTCTCCCGTAGCAATGTTTCCCACCATTAAATCTATTTTTGGGTAAGCTTGTTTTAGTTCTTTGATTCTGTGGATCGCTAGGTCGGAGTGGGCATGGGCTAGGTCTAATACGATTACATCAGCTCCTGCTTCGATTACTGCCTGGGCTCGCTCTAAGGTGTCTTTTATCCCTATGGCTGCTCCTACTCTTAGCCTTCCCTTTGCGTCGCGGGTAGCATTAGGCCAGTATTCCAGTTTTTTAATGTCCTGGGTAGTGACTAGCCCGCATACTTTTCCGTTGCGCAATAGAGGGAGCTTTTCAATTCGGTACTGGTGAAGAATTTCCTTGGCTTTTTCTAAAGGAATTCCGTATTCTCCCACCACCAGTTTGTGCCGGGGAGTCATCACCTCAGAAATCTCTTTATTCCAATCATCTTCAAAAAGATAATCGCGGGAAGTAAAGATACCAAGCAGTTCTTCTCTTTGCATCACTAATAGACTGGTGACCCCTTGTTCAGCCATAAGTTTAACTGCTTCATGAATA
>JACRPJ010000027.1 GCA_016213985.1 Candidatus Woesearchaeota archaeon | reverse complement strand
GACACATCTAAGCTAGGAAGTTCGGTTTGTGTGGAAGTTCCCCCACCGCCAAGGTAATTCTCTTTTTCGTCAAATTCTACTAAAGCATTGGGGTAATTATCACAGTATAAAATATAATCCTCAGTTTGGGCCACTTCTAATAGTTTAGTAGCGAGGAATTTGGTTCGGGAAGTCCACGTGCCGTTGGCGCAGTAGTGGTCAAAAATAGACTGCCCCTGATTCACGCACATTGGATACACCCCACTATAAAACTCGCTGGCGTTAGCATCGGGATTTGCACCTCTTAACGTACTCAATACAAAACATTGTCCATCGTCGGGACAGGAGCCCCATTCCTGATTATTCCAATCGTACAGCTTGGACAAGAACACCCAAATACCATCTACACAACGATATACGGCTGCTCCAGAAACATTTTCAAACCGGAACGTATCATCTCTCATATTATCAATGCAAGTAAAACCATTCCAGCAAGAGCCAGAGGGACAGCAGGATGAGGAAGCTACCACCATCGTTTCTTCAAACGGCAACGGTGTGGGTTGAAAGATATCATTATAATTTGCCGGATTGATTTTTCCTTTAAGCTCCAACTGGGGGTAACTTAAGATACAATCTTTTTTATTTACTACAATCATAACTCGAGCATATTCTGCCTCGCCTGAATTTGCAGTAAGAGTTATTCTTCCAGTTCCGGTTATGGAATTGTTTAATTCTGCTCCAAAGAACCACTCCCAGAATCCTTCACTTTCCTTAGCGCCTACCGCATCACCAAACGCAAGTTGTAGAGTAGCTTTGCAGGTGGAATTAATGCTGACGGTGTATTGCTTGTTTTTTTCTACTTTAACTTTCTGGGAAACAATTGCTTTTTTCCCGGCAGTGGTTATTTTGAATGCTTTCTGTAAGTTTTCCAAGTCAATTAGGTCTACTCCTCCTGCTTCGTAGCCTTTAAATCCCGAACTTTTGGATAATTGATACCATCCTCGCGGCAAAGATTTCATATCAGGGTCATCTCCATCTATTAACCCGTCACAATCATTATCTGCGCCGTCCTTCTCACATTTAGTTTCTCTCAACCCCGAAATACATACTGGAATACTGTAAATCCCACTTTTCTCCCATGAAACATGTGCATTGGTGGGAGCATTGAGATAAGCAACCACAGTATAATTTCCGTTGCAGTCGTTGCTGACATAGGTTTCATCTTCGCAGCACACTTTCCAATTATAATTGGGGCAATCGTACCAGTCTCCGATACGATTTGGAAGTTCGGCATGAGCATTGGTTTCGTCAGAAAGACAAAGTATCGCTGCTTTATTCTCTCCTTGGCAGACATCTTGGGTAAGTTCGCAGGTAAGGGCGTAGGTGGATGTAAGGAAAAATAGACCAAACACTAATCCTATTACCAACCAAATCAGTCCTCTTTTTTTACCTACCATCTCGAATTATAGGTTAAACTCTCCATATTTATAAAGTTGTCGAGAAGGAAAAAAGAAATTAAATCACTTTAATAGGCTCATTTTCCAAAAAGTAAATTTTTTTACGCGAGTTTATCTGGTACTTGACTTACTGTCACAAAGATCATTAGTAAAAAAAGTTTAATCTTTACATGCTGGTAATTCGCCTTGGTCACCGTATTCGTCGGGATAACAACTTTGTCTTAACTTTATCAAATCCTTGTGCGAGCAGTCTTTCCATCGATTAAAGCATACATCATAACATTCTGAAGATTTGGGAAAACCAAAATTTAATCCACATTTAATCCCCTCATCTGAACACAAATTATTACATACATCATATATTGCGTCGGGAGGATTATTTGACCCACCGCTACCATCATTACTATCTCCCTCACAACCAGTATAAGTCGGAACAGCCAACGCTACTACCGCCCCACTTACTCTTAAAAATTTACTTTTCAATAAGTCGTCTATTGCCATTTTAAAGTTCCCTCCTAAATCTATTTATTACTTAAAAAGAATAAATAGTATATAAAGCTTTCCATGAAAAAGTGCACTTTCCAACAGTAATTTGCACCGCGTCTTTACCTCACTATGATTCAATTATTACTTAAATGCAATAGCAATAATTTGTCCCAGAATCATAGGACTCATCAACATCCTGATAAAAGTAACACTTATCGTCCTTAGCTTTACACCTAACCTCATCAGGATAGTCTTCGTCTTTTGTATTATAAAAAGAACATCCAATCGCTTTTTTCGAATTGTCGCAGGTTAAAATTACTTCTTCGTCTGATTTAGAGTCCCCTTCTTTAATCTGCAAATTGGCTCTAATCGTTGCTAAAACGAATTCATCCCAGTTCTCTTTTTTATCCGCAGTTAATCCTCCTAAATCTATCTCATCCAAACTATGCCCCGGATTTGGCGTGGTGCTAGTCACAGCAAATACAATCCCACCCAATACCATAATCCCAATAATCACCAGCACCCAGAAGTGCGTTTTTGTTATATTAACTTCCAGCTTCATTTTCTTTCACCCCATTATTGTTTGTTTCAGAAGAACTTTCCGCAACTTTAGGTTCTTCTCCCAACTTCAATTTTTTATCCATGCTCAGCCATGGGTTCAATAATAAATTCCTGCCATAAATCACGGAAGTTGATGTATTCCTCTCCGTAGCTTTTATCTCTGTAGCCGGAGTAGCTAACATCAACACGTTATTTTCATCGAAGATGTACTTGGGCAAGGACTGTTTGCTCCATCCTTTTTCAGGAGCGCAGAAATAATTTGCAGTGACGTTGCAAAATGGCGCACCTAACACATTGGCGTCTCCCAATTGATAATCCTCACTTCCACAGCTTACAAAAGCATTTCCCGTAAACAAAATTTGAGCGGGAACGTTTTTAACTTCGAGCCACCCTTCGCGAGAATAAACCTTCTTTTCTTTATCTACGAATAAACGTATTTCTTTATTTCCCACCTTATTCACATAGTATAAATCATACTTCTCGGGATGCACATTCTTGATGACATACGGTGGATTTCCCTTGAGGGGCATACTGCAGGTGTCGCTGAAACAAGTAAAAGTAATATTCTCTTTTTTATAACTATAATTATATTCTCGTTGGATTGCATCAACCTTTCCCATCACATAAAAAGTATTTTGGTTGCGTTCTAAGTCCTCCAGATCTATTTTATCTAATTCGTCTTCAGGGTATAAAGGATTAATTAAATAAACGTTGCCAACGGTTGGTTTAAACTTAGCACTAACAAATCTTTCTTTAGCTACAGTAAATTCTCCCAGCTTTACAGGGGAAGTTAAAACAGTAGCTTTTTCTGAAAAAGGACCATATGAATTGGTCTCCTCTTTAACCGTTTCAATTCCAGAAACTAACTCTCCATTAACATAAGGCCCATCTTCGCAGGGGAATAAAGTTGTGGTTACACCTGCCGGCGAAGTGAACGCATCACCACAAGTTGCCGGGACTTTTGCGCCAAGAGGGGTAAACGCTTCGGTTGTTCCATAAGGGATATAACTTAAAGTGCACATTCCAGGTTTACCTGAAAATATTTTCTGTGAAGTGCATTCATTACTGCATACTTTTGCTCCTGTTTGGGAGCTCTTATCGGGACATTTATAGATATAATCCCCTTCCAGCCCGATTAAATTTTCCACTTCCTTAACTATTTCCACACTTCCATTCACCGTTTCTTCCGGATAAGATAAAGACCATTCTCCTAAACCATAACTTAATTCTACTTCAACATTCATTAATGGTTTATTTTCTTCCACACCTTCAGAATTCCAACAAGCTAAAGGTTTTTTAGCTTTGGAATAAACTTCTTCTTCAGGGATATAATATTCATTCCCGTCGTCTCCACAGCACATATACTGCTCTTCTTCTACCGGACCTAACCACGTCATACCTAATGCAGTGCACATTTGCTCTCCGCTGAGTTCGCCTTCTTTAAATGAATCTAAATCAAACAGCCACGAGCCGATACCTGCTTCTTTTTCTCCGGAGCAGATAGGATTATTGCCATCTTTCTTAGTCAACTGCACATGAGCAATGGTAAGGGTATTCCCAATAGGATCGGGATAAATGTTCATTCCTTCCACATTGGCCCAGTTTCCGACCGGAATCTTAACGTGCATTTGTTTTCCAGGTTCTAAACGGGCGCCATTAACCACATAGCTCAACGCATCTCCGCTAAACAGCTTGCCGTCATCTACTCCCAGCACTTCCACCATAACTTTAGTGGGTTTGATTACTTTTTCTGCTGTAAACGTGATATACATTTCTAAAAAATCGTATCCGGTAAAATCAGGGTAATCATTATTGTACAACACGCCATAACCATTATTTTTGAATTCAATACTATTGTCATTCATATTCGAAGCCAAAGTATAGGTGCCATCTCCTGGATTTCTGACTTTTATCCCATTGGGCTCACCTTGCTCTAAACAAGTCCCTGAACCGCAGCATTGCACCCAGCTCCATTGGTCGCCGGCGTTATAGCAATAGAATTGATTAGCTTGAGCCCAAGATTGGCTAAAAGCTGGCGGGGGAAGCGGACCTTCCTGCCCACTTTTACACCCAAACCATTTTTCATTGTTGGAAACTAAATCGTAAGGCTTTTCTCCTGGTTTCTTAATGGTATAAATCTTGAACGCAGGATCGCCGATGGCAGGAATCCAGCACCACTCTCCTTCACAGCCCGTTTGTGCTGAAGTTCCTTCTGAAGGTGTTTCCTCAAACGCGCCCCATCCAAATTGTTTTGCGTTGGCCCAAGGGGTGCCCACTAGCTCTTTAATGCTGATAAGGCAACGATAATTGTCAGCTTTAGTCTTAACTTCAGTATCCAAATCTTCTATCCCGTCATCCCCACAGCAGTTATTTTCTTTTGCATCATCCATCCAATTATATCCGTCTTTTTCGCATACTTCTTTATTATTATCACAATTAATTAAATCACAATTTAATACCCCAAGATTAATCCATTCATATCCTTGGCTTTGCAAGTACTTGCATTGGTAAACGTCTGATTCTCCGGTAGACAAATTAGCATAAGCATATTTATTCACATATTCAGCATTACATTCTAGCCACACTTTTAATGGAGAAGTTACTTGCTTTCCTTTTTTATCAGAATATTGTATATTTTTATCCCCGCACAATAAAGATCTTTGCGGAGTAGTTTGAACTGGCGCATTATTACAATTAAATAAAGAAAGAGTCGCATCGCCTCCGTCTGGACCTTCATTGGGGTTGATTAGTGTTCCCACTGCAGCAGATTTAATTGGTTCTTCTCCTTCTGCCGGCGAAGTTTGGGTTTCTCCTTCAGTAATTATAACTAGAGGAGTATGTCCCAATACAGTTCCGGCTTCGACTAGAGTTCCGGCACAATCATCCGGATCATTTCCATCTTCTTCTAATGCAAACAAATAACAGCCTTGCTCGCTCAACTGTTCATTCCAATGGCATTCTTCTTTATCATCATTTGGGTTGGGACATTTTAAAAGGAAGGAGTCATCTGTATCTAAATTATCATTAATTGCTCCAGCAATGACAGAGAGATGAATGCCATTGGCTGTATATATTGAAAAATATCCCCCCATAGTACAGCTTGGATATGGCGCATCAACCGGATGCAAATTTTTCATTCCGAACCCTTTATCTGCAGGATAAGTATCTATATAAATCGGTTTGGCATCACTGCATTTATCATCACTATCACCAACCATTAACCCGGCATATACAAAAGGCACCTCATCATTCACAAACTCCATCGATTCTAATTGGGCCATAACTGAGAATGAACTAATGATAACTACAGCTACCACTATCCACATTATCCCTCTTTTTTTACTTATCATACCTAAATCAGGTTAAATCTCTCTTATTTATAAAGTTGTCGAGAAGGAAAAAAGAAATTAAATCGCTTTAATAGGCTCATTTTCCAAAAAGTAAATTTTTCTACGAGAGTTTATCTGGTACTTGACTTACTGTCACAAAGATCATTAGTAAAAAAAGTTTAATCATAGCATTCTCTTTTCTCATACTCCCCATAAGTACAATTATGAGCTAATTCTGCAAGTGTACCGCTCTCACAATCACTAAACTGATTGATGCACACGTCATAGCACTCTTTGGAGGCGGGAAAACCATACATCTTTGCGCACTCATAATCTGAGCAGGTAGAGTTACACGCTTTTTCCAGCAACCCAGAGCCATCCCCTTCATAAACATTCGTCGTATCCCCTTCACACCCTACAACATAAGGCACAGTTAAAGCAGCTAATGTGCCTGCTATCCTAAAGAACTTATTTCCAATCAAATCATTCAATGCCATGTTAAACCCCTCCGTTTATTACTTAAAAATAGTGGAGATATATAAAGGTTGCGGAGGGAAAAATCAAAGGTCCTTCAACAACCTTACAAAATTCAATTCTTTTACTTTTTAATAGAGCTTTTCGTCTGCGGTGATACAAGTAAAATCTAACACTTTAGCTAAAGCAAGAAAGTAAGCATCATATACCGTAATATCATACCTAATGGCAAATGAAATTGCTAAATCCATGACTTCTTTGGTAGGAACAACAATATTAATTCCGAGTGCGATAATGCTATCTATTGCTTCTTTAACATTATCTTCATCGATAGTTGGATTATATCTTAAAGCATTGGCCACTTCATATAACGACAAATCGGAAACCGCAATCATCAGTTCTCCATTAATATTCTTCTCTCTAAGGCTTAAAGCAATATCAGTATCTTCTTCTTCAGAAAACCATTTACACTCGACGAATTAGATTATCGTAATCGAATTCGTCTCCTAATAGCAAGCATAGATTAGATAAAGTTACGATAATTTCATACGCTTGCTATAATTATCACCGAAGAATCTAAAACCGTGTTATCTAATTTCTCTGCATTCGCCATTTTTTTATTTCTTCTGCTCCGTGCCAGTGGCCTATTTTCTTCCTTAATCTATCTTGAACTTCTAAAGCCGAAGAAATCTTATCGGTTTCTTTGAATCGTGCTCCAATTAATATTTCTATCCTTTTGTGATAGATGTCCAAATTATTAAGTTGTTGTTTGGTGGCAACTTCCATGTTGAAGCTTAAGAGAGAAGTTACTTTATAAAAATTTAGGAAGAAATCCAGCTGTAATGGTCGCCTTCGTCATAACAGCGGTAGCGGTGCGATTTCTTGAGAAGTGCTGAATTGGGGGGTGTTAGTTAAAAACGCAAAAGTTTAAGGCAGAGAAAATGCCAAATTAAAAACTCGCCCAAAAAGACTCGGTGAGAAAATGCCCCCCAGAACAACAAAAGATTTATATATTACTTAATATT
>JACRPJ010000033.1 GCA_016213985.1 Candidatus Woesearchaeota archaeon | reverse complement strand
AGACACCGTAGTAGTGGCGAGCGCTTGACAGAGGCTGCTATGTCGGCATCCTTTCCAGGACAACCGAACTATCCGCGTCGGAGGATGTTGAAAAGCAGGGGGTTTATTTAAAGTTAACTTACCATTTAAGAGGGATGAAAGTATCAATTTATACAGGCAGATTCCAAAAAGTTTTTACCAAATAGCCAAGTACAAAAGTTATGGCAGATACGCCCAAGCTAATTAACATCATTTCTACAAAGCGTCTCTTAAAATGAAGATTCTATGCTACTGAAGTATAGAACGTAAATAACAGCACCACTAAAATCGCATTAAACATAGTTATTCCTAGCGCTGAGAGTGTATTACTCTCCGTTCCAGAGCAGAATATAACCTGGATTTAGGCATGAAAAAAGCGTTTCCTCCGGATCTAAAGAACCACCCGTTACACGCGCAGTGAAGCAGCGACTTCACTGGCGCACAAGAAACTACGTTTCTTTGTGGACGGGTGGGATTCCGTTATGGAATCCCCGTCTGTGCTCTGCTCCGGGTGGTTCTTAGTGCTCAGAATTTTCCCAATAGTGGTGTGAAAGTTCACTCCACCAGTCAGACACAAAATGAGGAAACTACCTCATTTGTGCCCAAGTGAAATCGTTGTTTCACTTTGGGGACTGGATGGAAAATTCTGACATTATAAAACTTTATCCGAAAAGTATGTCTAAGTTTTTTCTGCAGTCAGCTATTTTGTTAGCAATAAATAGAGGATAACTGTTTCCAAAAGGTTAAGCGAAACTTTTTCTCGTCGATAATCAAAAAGCGCTCAAAAATATAAACTGTTTAAATATCTTTTCTGACTATTCTTTAGTGATGTTATGTTAAGCTATCGAAAGCTATTTAAACCCCTTGTACTTAGCTAACTGTGGTGGTGGTTAGTAGAATAAAAGCATAGAGTGATAGAGCTCCTGCTTTCTGTAAGGAAAAATGAGAATTTTCCTTGTACCACGGTAAAAATGGATAAAGTAGATGAAAGGATAGGCGTTGAACTTGGGAAAGTAAGGCAGGCACTGGAGGAGCATTTGAGTGCCATCAACGAAAATACTTTAGAAATCCAATCTCTGTTTGATTATATCCAAGAAGTAGAAGTAAAGCTAGAAAAGCTTTCTCAGCGGCTGGACCAGTTACAAATAGCAGCAAACAATTGTTCCCCTTCTAAGCCAATTATTTCCCCTCTGAATCAGACCGAAAAGAAAGTGTTCTTAACTTTATATACTGAAGAGATGCCTCTTTCTTATCGTGAGATTGCAGGAAGAGCACAAGTTTCTCTTTCTGTCGTTCCTGAATGTGTTTCTAGCTTAGCTGGCAAGGGAATTCCTTTGGCAAGGACTTTCTGCAACGACCAGATATTCATCAAGATAGATCCTAATTTTAAAGAGTTGCAGGCCAAAGAAAATTTAATTAACTTATCCCTGCAGAGTTTTATGGAATGATTTTGACGTTCTTCCAGGCTAAGAATTATATTATTAACAAGGACTTATACGATTTATGTTTGCTGGCTAGACATATTGAAGGAAAACCTAGTTGTTTCAACAAGGCTTATTATCTAGAAGCAAAAACAAAAATTGATAAGGAGTAGATTAGGTATTAGCTATGTCTTACTCAAGCTTTATAAAAAGCTTTATAAATATCCTGCCATTTTAAGACTAAAAGTCCGATTAGGTAATGTGTCTAATTCTCGGAGTAAGGAAATGTTTTGAATTCAACATGGCTAAAAAAGAAAAAATAGAAAAGTTTGATAGCAACTTCAAGCACATTATTAGAGTCGCGAATGTTGATCTTCCGGGGAATAAACAAATAAGGTTTGCTTTAACTAATATAAAAGGAATTGGCATTAACTTTGCTGACTCTCTCTGCAAGCTTGCTCAGGTAAATAGATATACCAAAGCTGGCTATCTTGCTCAGGAGGGGATAGACCGTTTGAACAAGATAGTTGAGGCTCCCGCTGCCAGCAGAGTTCCTTCTTGGATGTTTAATCGAAGAAACGATTATGAAACTGGAGAGAATAGGCATCTTTTCACTGGCACGCTAACTTTTGTACATGATAATGATATCAAAAGGCTGAAGAAGATAAAAACTTTGAGGGGAATAAGACACCAGATGGGTCTGCCGGTGAGGGGACAGAGAACCAAAGCCCACTTCAGGAAGCATAAGGGTAGAGTCGTGGGCGTTTCCAAGAAGAAAGTTGCTGCTTCCGCAGCCGCGTCCGGAGAAAAGAAAACAGAAAAGAAGGAGAAGAAGTAGGTGAACCATGGGAGATCCTAGAAAATTAAAGAAGAAGTATGCCACTCCTCAACATCCTTGGATTCGATCGACAATCGAAGAAGAGAAAGTATTAAAGAAGGATTATGGGTTAGTCAAGAAGAAAGAAATTCTTATTGCCAGTTCATTTTTGAAGAAGTATAAAGATATCGCCAAAAGGTTAATTGCGGACAGGACCGCTCAGGGTGAAAGAGAAAAGAAACAGATGATGGATAAGTTACACAAATATGGACTGTTGAAGACGGGCGCAGGTCTAGACGACGTCTTGAGCATTCAGCTTAAAGATGTACTCGAACGCCGGATTCAGAGTTTACTCTTTCGCAAGGGACTGGCTCGGAGCATGAAACAGGCCAGGCAATTTATTGTTCACCGGCACATCGTGGTAGGGAACAGGGAAATAACCTCTCCAGGGCATTTGCTAACGGTAGAGGAAGAAAATCAGCTGATCTTTAAAGGTAACTCTGCCTTAGCCAGCGATAATCATCCGGAGAGGGTAAGTATTGCTAAGGAGACGGCTAAGGAAATTAAAAAGGAGATAGAAGCAATAAACAGTGGTGCACAAGCAGAGAGTGGAATGAAAGCAAAAAAGGCGGAAAACAAAGAGCCTAAAAAGAGCAAAAAGAAAGAGGAGTAAATATGAAGACAGGAAATTTAGCCCCTAAAAGAGGAGGACTGCGGGAACCCCGCTTTGGCTCTGAAAGCAGGGTGGACTATCCTCAGAAGATACGTTGGGCAATTGCTCATATTTTATCTACTTATAATAATACTATCATTACAGTTACCGATATTACTGGAACAGAAACACTGGCTCGCTCTAGCGGTGGACAGATGGTTACTTCTGACAGGCTGGAGAGTTCGCCCTCTGCGGCCCTAGGTGCGGCTAAAAAGATATCTGAAATATTGCGAGAGAAGGGGATTAATGGCTTATACATCAAAGTAAGAGCCCGTGGAGGACAGAGTGCTTCCAAAAGTGTTGGTCCAGGAGCTCAAGCGGCAATAAGAGCATTTTCGCGGGAGGGATTTCGTATTGGACGTATTGAAGAAGTTACTCCCGAACCACATAATGGGTGCCGAATGAAAGGAGGAAGAAGAGGACGTAGAGTATAAAAATGATCAAACTAGAAAAAATAAAAGAAGAAAGGAAGAAGAACAAGTGGACTTTCTTGCTTAAGAACAGCGATGAGGTGTTTGCCAATACCATCAGGCGGCTCATCATTGAAGAGGTTCCCACTTTGGCAGTTGAAGAGCTGGAAATAAAAGAGAACAGCTCGGCGTTATACGATGAGATGCTGGCATTAAGGTTAGGATTAACTCCGATAAAGACCGATTTGAAGAGTTATGAATTGAAAGAGAAATGCAAATGTGGAGGTGCCGGATGTGCCCAGTGTGAACTTAAAATTACTCTGAAAGCTAGTAAAAAGGGTTATGTTTATGCTGAAGATGCAGTTAGTGCTGATCCTCACTGTGTGTTTGTGTACCCTAAAATGATCCTAGTGAAGTTACTGTCCAAACAAAAGGTAGATGTGACCATGACTGCGGTACTTGGAAGAGGAAAGGATCATGCCAAATGGGCTCCGGGATTGCCATTTTATCATCGGGAACCGATTATTAAAGTAACTGGGCCGGTAGCCGATCCGGAAAAAGTAGTCCAGTCTTGTCCTAAAGGGATATTCGGAATTAAAGGAAAGTCGGTAGAAGTCATTAAAGATAAACTGCCTGATTGTCATGAGTGTCAGCAGTGCACTGATCTGGATAAGAACATTACTTTTGAAGAAAGCGGTAATTTTATTTTCACGATAGAAAGCTGGGGCCAGCTCACTTGTAAAGAAATACTTAACCAAAGCATCGGTATCCTAATCGACAAAATAGAAGAACTGGAGAAATCAATATAATCAACTTAAATAATATAACCTGCTTAAAAATAATACAGCCTACTCAAAAACGAAAGATTTTAAACATGGTAAAAAGAACCGGGCCGACTAATTACCAACTGCAATTGTTGGTGCAGGAACTGCAGCCAAAAACACTTAACAGTAGGTTCTGGAAGAGAGTAGTAGAAGAAATTGTCCGGCCAAGCAGACAGAGAAGAATCGTTAATATGTACAAAATCGATAAGTATGCTCGAGAAGGAGAGACTATACTGGTTCCGGGAAAAGTGCTTAGCGTCGGGGAGTTAAATAAGAAGGTTGAAGTAGCGGCAATTAGTTTCTCTGCTGAGGCCAAACAGAAGATATTGAGTGCAAAGGGAAAAACTTTGACTATTCATGAATTATTGCATAAGAATCCTGAAGGCAAAGGAGTGAGGATATTAGGATGAAAGTCTACAATGGAGAAGGGATAATACTAGGACGATTGGCCAGTAAGGCAGCCAAAGATGCTCTGTTAGGAGAGGAAGTAATTGTGGTTAATTGCGAAAAAGCAATCATCAGCGGAAAGAAAGCCAAAGTCATTGCCCGGGAATTGCAGAAAAGGAAGCGTAAAGGATATCCTCTTAAAAGCCAGGTACACCCACGACTTCCTGATCGGATGGTAAGAAGAACAATTCGCGGGATGCTGCCCTGGAAGTTTGCTCGGGGTCGAGAGGCATATAAACGAATAATGTGCTACATTGGCATACCGGCGGAATTCGAAGGCAAGGAGATGGTTACTGTTGAAGAAGCTACGGTAAAGAAGCTGCCTAATCTTAATTATATTACCGTAGGAGATACTTGTAAGAGCATAGGCGGAAAGTTTTAAGATGGAAAAGACAATCATAACCCAGGGAAAAAGAAAACAGGCTATCGCCAAAGCTGCGCTTAGGCCGGGAACCGGTAAAATAAAGATAAACCACCAGCTACTAGACAACTACAGTAGCCATTATTTAAGATTGAGAGTAAAAGAGCCATTGGTTCTGGCTGGTGATATGGCAGACAAAATCAATATCGATGTTAATGTTCATGGGGGAGGGATTAATGGCCAGGCCGATGCCTCCCGGTTAGCCATAGCCAGGGTCTTAGTCAAGTATGACCCCAGCTTAAAAAAAGTGTTTGATGAATATGACCGTTTATTATTGGTTGCTGATGTGAGACAGAATGAGGTATCTCATCCTAACGATTCTAAACCGAGAGCAAAGAGACAAAAATCATACAGGTGAGAATGATGACTCCGACAAATAGAATTCAGGGATTATCCGAAGACGCGGTAATTAATATCATCAGAAGCCTAGAAAACACTTTATCAGAAATAAAAGGAATTAAAAAGAAAGGAATAATCGTCTGCGTCTCTGAAATAGACAATGAATATGCTGGAAGAGCAAAGTACTACATTCCAAAGAAAGATGGGGGCATTTCTGAATATGAAATCTTAGTTACGATAAAGAAGTATAACCCGAAATATATTAACAAACAAGGTGGTGGACCATAAATGATAATTCAAATACGTTGTTTCAGTTGCGGCAAGCCAGTGGGACATCTCTGGGAAGAATTTAAAGAAAAAGTAGAGAAAGGCGAAGAACCAGAGAAAGTATTGAATTCTTTAGAATTAGAAAGATACTGCTGCCGTGGTATTTTCTTAGGACATGTGGAATTGATTGACATTGCGGGAGAATTTAAGAGAAGTTAGGAGGATCAGCTAATCTCAACTATTCCCAACAACAACCTTTTTAAACTATCTCTAACTCTCCCCGCCTATGAAATTCCTGAGTTATGCTCCTGCCGAAACTGAGCTGGAGATAGTGGATTACTGGGATAAGAATAAGATAATCGAGAAGCTGCGCAAGAAATGCGAAAAAGGCCCAGAATTTTATTTTTTGGACGGTCCGCCTTATACTTCGGGGAAGTTTCATCTGGCTCATGCCTGGAACTATTCTTTAAAGGACATCCTGTTAAGATTCAAACGAGCCCAAGGATACCATCTGTGGGATAGAAATGGCTTCGATATGCACGGATTGCCCACTGAGCATAAAGTAATGGAAAAGTTTAATCTTACCACCAAAGAAGATATCGTTAAATTCGGAGTAGATAAATTCGTAATTGAATGTGAGAAATTCTCCCGAGAAATGGCTCAGCTTATGACCACGGACCTTAGAAGAATGGGGGTAACATTCAACGTATCTGACCCTTATATGCCGATTAAGGCCGAGTTTATTGAGGGAGAATGGCAGCTTATCAAGAAGGCTTACGAGCAGGATCGGCTGTACTACGGGGAAAAAGTGATTACCTGGTGCCAGCATTGCGAAACGGCAGTGGCTAAACACGAATGCGAATACGAGAACGTGAAGGAGGAGTCTATTTTCATAAAGTTTCCATTGAGGAGCAGAAAGAGTGAGTTCCTGATTGCCTGGACTACTACGCCCTGGACCATTCCTTATAACTTAGCCATTATGGTCAATCCGGGAACAGATTATGTTAAAGTGGAAGTTAAAGATTCAGAGGGGAAGGGAAAAGAAGTATGGTACCTAGCTAAAGCGTTAGCTGGTGGAGTAGTACAAGCCGTTGCCGGAAAGAAAATGAAGGTTCGAGAGGAATTTAAAGGAGAAAAGTTAGAAGGATTAGAATATATGCACCCATTGGAAAAACATATTTCTAAAT
>JACRPJ010000032.1:6128-7602 GCA_016213985.1 Candidatus Woesearchaeota archaeon | reverse complement strand
GAATCCATTTTTGGTTTTGGACACATCTAGGCCATCTTCGCCGTAAGCAAACTGAACAATCTTCCCACTGGCATCCCTCACCGAACAATCATACTCAACTTTAAGGTCCTGCATAGCGTTGGATAATCGCCGGTAGAGGTATCCTGATTTAGGTGTTCTCAAAGCAGTATCCATAAGAGCATCTCTTCCCGTCATCGCTCCAAAAAAGAATTCGCTGGGAGTCAAGCCGCTCTTAAAGTTGCTCTTGATAAACCCACGCGCCTGGGAGCTCAAATCGTTTTTGTGGAAGTAAGACAGGGTTCTCCCATTAAATCCATGTTCAATTCTCTTCCCTCGCAAAGCCTGCTGCCCAACGACTGCAGTCATCTGAGCTATGTTTAGAGGGTTACCTCTAGCCCCGCATTTAGCCAGGACAATGACCGAGCTATCTTTTACCTGACGGATGGCCACATCTCCACTCTTGTTTCTAGCTTTATTTAGAGTTTCTAATATTTTCAACTCCAAGGTTTCCTGCAGTGTTCTTCCAGGTAATGGCTCCATCCCACCTTGGTAGTAACTATCAATAAACTTATGTACCTCTTTTTCTGTTTTATCAATAATATCCCTTATTTCCATGTGGGTATCTTCGGTCAAATCCAAATCACCGCTACCAATGGAAAATCCCCGACGAGTCAACACAGTTATTCCTAACTTAGAAATCTTCCCAAGCAGGTCTGCGGTATAAGCCTCGCCATATTTCTCGTAAATGTTCCTTAACATTAGGCCGCTTTCCTGTCCAAGATTGGCTTTGTCCATATTTCCACTCTTCAATTGCCCATTTATAATCTTAACTTCATTTCCACTTTTATCCTTACCGATAAAGCTAAAATCCTTAGGCAACAACATAGAAAACACTTCTTTACCGTCAATCTTCTCCTTGCCGGGCAGCTCAGAGAAATCTTCCACCCCACAGGCGTATAGTAAATCAATTGCCTCTTCCCTACTAAGAACCAATTCTTTGGTTAATAAGTAATTACCAGTAATAGCGTCATGGATACAACCGACTACGCTCAGTCCGTACCTGGGACTAATAATTTGAGTTTCTACTGACATTAATATTCTAGCTTCGGCTCTGGCTTCCTCATTCTGAGGAACGTGCAGGTTCATTTCGTCACCGTCAAAATCGGCATTGTAGGGGTTGCATACTGCTGGGTTCAAGCGAAAAGTTCTTCCGGGAAGAATCCTTACTCGATGACACATCATACTCATTCTATGCAATGAGGGCTGACGATTGAATACGGCAATGTCCCCATCAACTAAATGCCTTTCCACAATGTAACCCCTCTCTAGCTCGCCTAGAATCTCATCACGGGTCTCAGCGGTGATGGTTTTTCTTTTACCATCGGGTTTAGTAATATAATTAGCGCCAGGATAGATTTTAGGACCATTTTCCACAAACTTCTTCAAATACTCTTGGTTCCATTCAGTAACCCTT
>JACRPJ010000032.1:0-6113 GCA_016213985.1 Candidatus Woesearchaeota archaeon | reverse complement strand
TAGTAAGAACCATGGAGATGACTTGCGGGACCCCTACCTCATTCAATTCGATAAGTGGGTCGGGGCTAATTACGGTACGTGCCGAAAAATCAGTTCTCTTACCCGCCATATTATGTCTTATTCGTCCTTCCTTACTCTTAATCCTATCAGTAAGAGTCTTCAAGGTCTGACCACTTCTGTGCCTCGCGGGGGGCAGCTGGGGAACTTCATTATCAAAGAAAGTGGTAATATGATACTGAAGCAGGTCCCACAAATCTTCGATTATGACCTCAGGGGCACCGGCATTGATGTTTTCAAACAGCCGCTGGTTGATTCTTACTATATCTCCCAATTTATGGGTCAAGTCGTCTTCGCTTCTCTCTCCAGACTCCAAAGTAATACTTGGACGCATAGTTACAGGAGGAATCTGTAACACGGTGAGAACCATCCACTCTGGCCGGAGACCTTCAGCGTACCCAAAAACTTCTAAGTCCTCTTCTTTAATTTTTTCAAGCCTGGCCCTTATTTCAATCGGACTCAAACGAACTTCATTCTCATAAAAATTATAAGGTTTCTCTAACTTAACCGGATCCTGCTTTTTTTCGCAGTGCGGACATTTTTCTTTAATTTTGTGCTTTTCTACAATTTCTTTTACTTTCCTTCTTCTAGCTTCGAATCCTCCCTCATCGCCAACTTTCTTCAGCATGCTCAGGTAACGTTTAAGACCGGCTTCAGGGATAAGCACCCGGCCACAATACTTACAGGTAGCTCTTAACAGGCTATATATTTGACGCACAAACATAATATGAATAACCGGACGAGCCAATTCAATATGACCAAAATGTCCTGGACATTCTTTCAATTTCTGCCCACAGGTTTTACACCGCAAACCCGGATCTATTACCCCCAGCCGTATGTCCATTAATCCCCCATCAACCGGATACCCCTCTTTGTCATATAATTCCGGGGTAACCACCTTTGCTGCTGCTAAACTCCCTATATGTTTAGGTGAAAACAGACTAAAGGATATGCTGTCAATTTTCTTGTGTACGCTCTGGCTCATCTTTATTCTCCTCAGCTTTAATCAGTATTTTGTCTTCAAGTTTAGTTTTGGATACACTCCTAAAGTCCTAACCTCATCAAGCAATAACTTGAAAGCATAGCTCATTTCGATATAACTAATACCTACATCTTCTCCACACATCAGGCAGTAACGGCGATTTTTATATTCGTCTTCTATTGCTACTAATCCACATTTATCACACACGGGCAGAGCAATCTTGTCTGAATCAAAACGCTCTTTTAATAATAAGGACGCCCCATGAGCGATGAAAGTATCCTTTTCCATTTCTCCCAACCGCAGCCCCCCTTCCTTAGCTTTACCTTCGGTTGGCTGTCGGGTTAACAATTGGATCGGTCCCCGGGCCCGAGATTGCATCTTGTTGGCGACCATGTGCCTTAATCGTAGGTAATACATATTTCCTACAAATATTCTTGCCAGCATACGTTTTCCGGTCCTACCATCATAGAATATCTCAGTTCCATCCTCCCTAAATCCGAAGTTAACCAACTCCCGACGCAGTTTCTCTTCCCCTTCTGCCTCAAACAAAGTTCCGTCAACATAACGTCCAGCAAGAGCACCAACCTTGCCACCAACTAATTCCAGTAAGTGAGATACGGTCATTCTGGTAGAAATACCATGAGGGGTAAAAATCAGATCCGGAACTATTCCAGATGCGGAGAAAGGAACATCTGCAGGAGAAACTAACATGCCAGTTACCCCTTTCTGTCCATGTCTGGAGGTAAATTTATCCCCAATTTCAGGAATGCGTTCTTCACGCAGACGTACTTGTACTAATTTATTACCTTCCTCATTCTCAGTGATAACTACAAAATCAGCCACACCTCTTTCACCATGCTTCAAAGCCACAGAACTTTCTCTACGTATAGCTGCAGAGAGGTTATATTCTTCCAAACTGCTCAAGAATCGGGGGGGGCTAGTCTTACCAATCACCACATCTCCTTCATCAACCCTAGCCTCAGGATAGATTATGCCATCTCCTTCTAGAAAACGATAATCATGCTCACTTCTGTATCCTTTAACATCCTTCTCAGGAACGGAAATTTCATCTACTAATCCTCCGGAATATCTTAACTCCTCTACGCTTATGGGTCGGAAATAGGTGCTTCGAGCCAATCCTCTATCTACAGAAGCCCGATTAAGTATTACTCCATCTTCCATATTATACCCATCATAACACATAATGGCTACAATCATATTCTGTCCAGAGGGGTGCTCAGCATAATCGACCACATCATGAACTTTAGTCTTAACTATAGGCAGTTGAGGATAATGCAGCAGATTAGTGTCCATATCCATACGTAAATGATAGTTAGCAGCATAGAACCCCAAAGCTTGCTTCTGGTTCTTGCTTCCGATGATCAAACGCGAAGATTGATTGTAATTGCCGAAAGGAACCAAGGCTGTAGCCAGCCCACTTATCGCCCCCGGAGTTATTTCCAAGTGAGTATGTTCAGTGGTAAGCTCAGCTTCATTATAGGCTAGTAGAGCGTTTTCTTCTTCGGCCGCATCCAAGTATTCAATAACTCCTTGTCTGACAAGGTCCACCCAAGTTATTTCATCATCAGCCAGCTGCTTGAGGTGCCTCTCAGTAAGCAACGGCTTCCCTTCCTTAACCACTATTAGCGGTCTTCTTGCTCGCCCCCCATCAGAGAAAAGGTGAACTTCGTTGGCACCTTCTTTGTGATAAACATTAACATTGTCAGGGAGGGTGCCTTTCCTACGCAGGTCTTTAACGTCGCTCACAAATAACTTAGCATCATCAACCAACCCGATTACTTTTGAATTTAGATAAACTTCAGCCATTTTTATTCTTTTATGCTTCTCGGAGATTTAGTGTTTTTATTTTTTCGATTACTTCTGTATCATCAGTACTTTGGGAGATAGAACAAAGCATAGCCAGGTTCTTTCTTAGTCCGATATTAGTCCCTTCCGGAGTCTCAATCGGACACAATCTACCTAGGTGAGTACAGTGCAATGCCCGTGCTTCAAAATTTTCCTGTGAACTAGATAAAGGACTAACCACTTTCTGTAAATGGGAGACCATAGCTAAAAAGTTGGATCGATCCATTCTCTGTGAGACGCCCTGTCTGCCTCCCACCCATTCTCCCGTAGCCATAGAGGAATAAATTCTTGAGGTTAACAACTTATCCCTGATTATCACCCGAATCGATGGTAACTTTCCTCTCTTAATTATCCTCTGAAAATTGTATAAGATATCTCCAACTAAAATTTTAAAGTTGACCCGGAACAGATCAATCAATAGGTCACCGCTCTGCCTTATCCTTTTGTTCATGTAGTGATCTTTATCGTCAGAAGAACGATTTCCACAATTAATATCTATGTATTTTTTCAGCATCTTACAGAGATTTTTAGCTTTAATCAAGCGGCTTTTATAGTCCATGCCCAGATTAGGAAAGAGATATTTATCGAGTATCTCCCTGGTTCGTTCCACTCTTATTTCTTTAGCTTGGGCGATGCCAATCCTCTTGGCGATATAATCAACAGCATCATCCTGTGTTTTTATTTCTACAAAGTCAAATAAATTTAGCACAACTTCATCATAAGTTTTATCTTCGGAAACAGCATGCATGATGTCTTCGTCCTTAATCAAACCCAATGCCTTAGCGATTATTACTATAGGCATGGCTTTCACCCTGGTGAAAGTAACGTAGTAAATACCATCTTTCTTACGTTCAAAAGTATGGGGAATTTTATAAGAGCCCTTAGCAGCGAAGAATCGACCACTAAAATCATTACCCTCTTTTTCTACCATAAAGTTATTGGCAGCCAAATCTTCCATGTTAACGATAGCTCTTTCAGTGCCATTGACAATAAAATATCCTCCAGGGTCGGTGGGATCCTCTCCGTGTTTTACTAATTCTCCCCGGCTTAACCCATTAAGGTTACAAAATTTGCTTTTTAGCATAATGGGAATCTTTCCAATTTCAGCTACAAAATTCTCTCTCTGCACGTCGTTGATGTAAGTGCTAACTTCGAGACCAATAGGAGCATAATAGGTGATCTTTCTCAGCCTTGCTTCCATCGGATAAATGGGACGCTTACTGCCATCGGCTTCGGTTATTTCTGGTCTACCCACACTGATTCTTCCAAAACGAATTTTGAACTTTTCGATATTGTGGGGGATTATTGCTGGTTCTGCCTCCTTATTTTCATCAACAACTTCTTGAAGACCCCTCTCTATAAAATTGTTGAAGGACAGGATATTGCTATCAACAAACTTCTTCTCTTCATAATATTTTTTTATTAATATCGACCGATCCATAATTTTCTCCAAAAAGCAACATCAACTTAGGCTTCTACCACCACCCGATAATACATACTCGCTCCAGCCGTTTTACTCTTGCGCTCGATCTTAACCACATCGCCAACTTTAACATCGAACTTAGAAAGAGCTGGATCGTCTTTAAGAATCTTGGGCAACGACAACAGGTTAACATTATACTTTTCCAGCAATTTGCTTTTTTCAGAATCGCTAATTTTAGTATGCTTGGGGACTAAAAGATGCTTGTTTACATCAAACGCCATTTTTATTTATTCCTCCTGTGTGAGTATAATATGCGGGCCGGACGAGATTCGGACTCGCGACCTCTTGATCACTTCCAGCCATGAAGCCTGCAAATGTTTTGTTTACTTCCTTCTCCGTCGGCTTAAAAGTCAAGCGCTATTTCCCGCTTCGCGTGTGACCTTGCTCACGCAAAGTACCAGGCTAAGCTACCGGCCCAAACGCGCTCTGGCCGGGACTTTCTAAACACCAACCTCCATCGATTGCTTGCCATTTGAACCCGGGTCGGAGCCTTACCACGCTCTGAAGCACGACAGGGCTCCATGCTAGGCCGCTACACTACCAGAGCATTACCATGAGCACTCTTGCTTCTAGTTCATAAAAATCTAAGATAACTATGAATAGAAGCGTGGAATCCCATGTGCGTATCAAAATCAGGGTTTTATTTATAAAGGTTTCGGCAGATTTGACCCGAGAATGAGTTTAATTAATTTAAAAAGAGATGATTTCAGAAGCGAAAAGTTAATATAAAAAGACCCTTTTAAAAAAGAGAGTTAAAAATGGAGAAAGAAATGGAGGAAGAACTGCGGCGGTTCAAAGACTTGGAGAAGAGAATCAAGTCCATTAAATCCCGAGGAAAAAAGCGTCTTATTGCGTATGTGGGAGCTACTACAGTCTTGTTTTGTACCATCGGCTATTTAAGTTACAATCATTACCAAAGGGAAGCACAGTCAATTAATACTATTGCTGAAAACATAGAACATACGGGAAAAAGGTTAGAAGATACCTTTGTTTATGCGAGCGAAGCTTTGCCTCTGATTGCGAAAGTGAATCAAGCAGTAGGAGCTATAGACATCGTGTGTTCAAAAGAAGCCGCTCATTATGATCCTGCTCTGTGTAAAACAGCCACAGATAAATTTAATGAAAACCTCAAAGAGTACATTAATATTAGTCGATATGTTCCTCTGGGTTCTGAAAACAAAAGTATCCCCGCTCCCGGATTTTCGTACTAGCAACTCGAACCGGGGATTACGAGTGAAAGTTCTTATGAAGTGCTTTCATCACTCGGTCTCCTTGGCTGTTTGTTTTTCATCCACACATCACTAAGATGCTCGTCAAACAACTGCTACAGCCGAGGGTTCTAGCCACTAAACTAAGCGGGGATGGATTTGATAACCATAAACTGTTTATAAAACTTTTTGCCCGATTTTTAGGAGATTTTCAACAAAAACATTTATTAATAATTTCCGTTTCCAAAATTAGATGCACCGGTAGTATAGTGGTTAGAAGTCCAAAAGACTGACTAATATACGGCCTTGCCAATAGCGAAAATCCGAGATTTTCGGAATGTCAGCTACGCAGACAGGCTGTAGCCGGGGTTCGAAAGCGAGTTAATCGTCGAGGTTCCCCGCCGGTGCATTCTTTTATCTTCTTAAGAAATAGTGGCCCCACCGGGAGTTTCTTAACCGTTACGTCGTTTAGCTAAAGGGGGTTGAACGTAGTGAACACCCCCTACGTTCGCCTAGC
>JACRPJ010000031.1 GCA_016213985.1 Candidatus Woesearchaeota archaeon | reverse complement strand
GTAGCTTTTACAAGTCCACAGTTACTTTCTTATTCTTCAAGTCCACAGAAGTAATCTTTTTTACTTTTTTTAATTCCTCTCCTACTTCCTTCCAGTCCTTGGTTCTCTTTAATCCTTTTACAATTTCTAAAAGCTGGTGTAATTTAGAGTAATGCTCATAAATTAGCTCCCCCTTACGTTTATTAAGTTGAATATTTTCCTCCAGCTGTTTAATGGACTCCTCCTGCTCAAAAATTATCCTCTCCCTCGCTTTAATCTTCTGGTCGTAGGGAGAAGCCTTGATGAAAAGTTTTAATGTGTCTATGGCTTGGTTATAAGTAGAGAAGATCTCGAGTGGCTCTCGACCTATGAGGGGAAAAGGGGTAATCTCTTCGGCATAGATGTATCCTTTAGGAGCTTTTACTTGTTTTAACCATTCTGTTATAATCTTGGAGATGTAAGTCGTTTCTCTTTCCTCTACCTCTTTAGGAAATTTATTTTTATTTATTCCCGTAAGTTTGCATATTTCTTCCGCATATAGCCCACCTAAGCCTAAATCTGTAGCTAAAGAAATGACTAAGTTTCTCTTTTCACTTTTATGAAGAATTTCTTTTAGCTTTTCTGAAGTAACAGTTTGGTAGTTTACTCCAGAAGTTGGAAACTTATACTGCTCTCTTGGCTTTATCGTGCGATCTTTCCACTGCTGGGCTTCCAAGGCGGTAATCACTACTAAACTTTTATCTGTAAGGATGATGTTTCCTTTGGAGAAGAGCTCAATAACTAAGAAGTACTTTTCTTTATGACCATCTAATTCAAAGACC
Organism: Candidatus Woesearchaeota archaeon; assembly: GCA_016213985.1. Classification (GTDB taxonomy): domain Archaea; phylum Nanobdellota; class Nanobdellia; order Woesearchaeales; family GW2011-AR9; genus JACRPH01. The sequence continues at coordinate 5,176 of JACRPJ010000031.1, read as the reverse complement.
ACTACGCGCTCGGAATCTTTTTGGGAAATAGCTTGAACAATTGCTCCATCTAAATATTTTCTTAGTTGCAGGCAGAATCCTGAAGGATGTCCCGGAGCATCTTTGCTTTGGATCAAGCACATTATTTTCCCCGGAAGGATTTTCACGAATTGCTTTCCTTCTCTGGCTACATGCAACTGTAAGATTAATCCTCGCTCTTGATGATAAATTTGAGAGATCTTAGCTCTAACTAAGAATTGGAGTTCGTTTACGATTGCCATAAGTTCAAGGGAAGAGAGAGAGTTTTTCATAGGGAAGGAAGAGTGGTTGATATTTATAAATTTAACATCAAAGAAAAATGGAGCACCCGGAGGGATTTTCTTCAAGTCACACTATTCAGCTATGTCGTGGGGTCGAACAAAGTGAGTACCCCACTTGAGTACGTTCGCCTAGCGTAACTTGCTACTCGAACCCTCGAATGATCGCTGTCTTCTTTTCATTGCCTTTCGGCTCATCCTAGCGGATCTGCAGGTTTAACTGTTCTTATTAAGAACATCGATTACCTTAGCCGCTTGGTGACGGGTGCTTAAGAAGGCTTGAGTGTAATTTATTTATATAGTTTTCTAGAAAAAATAAAAATCTTTGATTAACTATCTTTAAATTCGATAAACCTATATCCTTCCTTAGACAGTTTTTCAACAATCTTTTGATACTGGAGAAGTTTTCTATTTGAGATTTCGGTTTCATTTATTCTTGTTTCTCGAAAGCATTTTCCAAAATAAGAGAATAATCTTTTAGAATTGTTTTCTGTTTTGACTATAATAGAATAGTCCCCATTAACATCCCGACATTCTACATCCGGGATGTCTAGGAGTAGATCAGAAATATCTTTTTTTTCTTTTTCATTAAGTTCTTGATTAAAGTTTTGATAAATAGGGGTTGCTATGACACAGATTCTAAAATCTCCGTTTTTAGGAGTAAATACACTGGCAAAGATTTCTGTTCCTGCGTAGGCGTGAGGAAAAGAATGGTCATGATTCATTTTTCTTGGTGAGGATAATAAGCTTATATATTTTTTGGTGGTGGATAACAATAGATTATGAAAAGAACAAAAAGAGCGGGCCCGAAGGGAAAGTCAAGCTGGCGCTTTCGTTCGCTATCGAACTCTCGCCAACTATTTGAACCCTCGATCTACAGCTCTCAGCAACACTAAGCACCAAAGCTTGGGTTGTAGAAGGCTGTCGCGCTTTTTGGCTTTAAAGTATCCAGGCTACGCTACGGGCCCTTAAAGCTAATAAACTGTGGGTAACTTTTAAATATTTTGTTCTGCAAAGAGAGAACTGAGAAGTAACCTAATTATATTTTGGGAGAGAGAAGTTGAAGCTAATGATGTTATGTCTCAGGGGGATTTATTTAGTAATTATTTTGTTTTGAGGAGCGCATAATCTGGAATTGGGAGACAGCGTCCAAAGTGTAACGGTTTCGGTCTAGTGGTGCGTTTTAAACAACAAAATTCCACTCATCTGTGATGAGTAGTCAAAGTGGAATTTTGAGCATCAAAAACTACTTGGTGTGATAGCGACTATCACAACATGCCACCAGTTTCTGACTGGTGGTTTTTGACATTTCTGCGTACAGAGTAGATTTTAGATAATGGTTTGGCTGCATCAATAATTCTACTTTATAGTAGTAAAATACCAAAGCTTTATAAATAAGTTATACTTTTGCATACTCAGTATGAAGCAAAAAATATGTATATCCATAGATACGGAAACCCTCTTCCAAATAAAAGAACGGGTAAGAGAAGGGACATTTAGAAATAAATCTCATGCTATCGAGTTTGCTGTTAACAAAATCCTGAAAGGTGGACAGAAAAATGACTAAAGCATTAGAGGACTTATGCTTTGAAGTACGAAAGGACATCCTCATTGCAGTTCATAATGCAGGAAATAGTGGTCATCCTGGTGGTAGCTTTTCGTTAGTTGAAATACTCACCGCTCTCTATGAAGGTGGATTTTTGAATACTGATCCTGCTCAGAAGGATAATCCTAACCGAAATATCTTAATTACTGGCGGAAGCCATAGTGCGGCACTTCCTCTTTATAGTCTGTTAAGTAGGTATGGTTTCTTTGAACGAGAAAAATTATTAGAGGGTTATAGAACTTTAGGAGGAACATCAGGACATCCAAAAGTTTCTGTTCCGGGAATTGAATCAAACGAGGGAAGTTTAGGCATGGCAATTCCTAAAGCGGTTTCTTTTGCATTGGCTAATCATCAAAGAACAGTGTATGCAATAAGTTCAGATTCTGATTTTCAAGAGGGATTAACACAAGAGGCATTAGCATTTGCTGGGAGAGCATTAAGAAGTAATTTTATCTATATGGTTAATGCCAACGGATTTGGCTTAGATGGGGGGGGGGGGGGCAGAAGATAATTACAGAGAAAAATTAGAAGCTTTAGGTTTTACTGTTATTGGAAGGGAATTAAGTAGGCCTGAAACTATCCCCAATATTGCAGCATTATGCGACAGTGTTGATAGTTTATTCCAAGAAAATAGATTAGATTATGCCCTCAATGGAAATGATGCTGAAAGTGTTTTGCGGACATATGAAAAAGTAAAGCAACTTCAAGAAGCCGGACACGAAAAGCCGATTGCTATTGTATTTAATACAGTAAAAGGAGCAAAGCATAAACGGATGGCAGGAGATAATAAATTCCATTCAAAGTTTCCTGCGTTAACTCTTGAACAAGCTATTGGTGGAATTATTAAGCCGGGAGAGGTTTATGTTTTCCCCGAAAGACAAGTTACTTCAACTTCAGGCAGGGAACGCAAAGCCTTTGGAGATGTCTTTGGAAAATTAGCGGATAACTATACAAGTGTAGTTTTCTTATCAGCTGATACAGGAAGTTCCACAGGAATATTGAAAGTAAAAGAAAAACATCCTCACAGATATGTTGATGTTGGTTGTAGAGAACAAATGATGGTTTCTGCAACAGAAGGGTATGCCCTGCAAGGAATTGATACGGTCGCAGTAACATTTGGTCAATTTTTAGCAAACAGGGGAAGAGAACAAATTAAATCTTTATCTCAATTATATGCAATTTTGGGAGAGCAGGGAATAGAACCTAAAGCTTCCACGGTACTGATTGGAACACATAACGGGTTATCTTCTGGAAAGGATGATGTTTCTCATCATTGTCTCAATGCATATGAGTTAGCTAATCTTCCTGAAGTTACTGTTCTTCATGCTGCTGATCCCGAACAGTTAGAGGCCATGAGAAAAAAGAAAAGATTTTGTGGAATTTGTACCTCCAAGTAAATTATCCCAAGTTGCGTATTTTCAAAGAGAGCATCCTGTAACCCTCCATGATAAAAATTATGCATTTGAAATAGGTAAACCAGAGGTGCTGCGAGATGGAGAGTATGCCACTATTGTAACAACTGGTTTACGAACATATGATGCGGTTTTTGCTACTGACATTTTAGCACAAGAAGGGAAAAGGGTAAAAGTTGTGCAATTGCCGACCATCAGTAATATTGATGAGAACGAGTTCGAAAGGGCATTATCAGATTCGAAAAATGTTATGGTTATCGAAGAACAGTTTGAGGGCTGTGGTATTGGAAAAAAATTAAGAGTATTTGCTTCTGAAAGAGGTTTGAACTATAAGCACTTAGCAGTTGATGGTTATGCTGGCTCAGATAGTTATTGTAATCTTTTAGTGCAGAAAAGACTTGATGTAAATGATATAGTAAGAGCAGTGAAGAATTTTGAAGTAGGGAAACAAAAGAGAGCTGGATGGATGGAAAGATTTGTATTGCCAGCAGTTTATGCTGCCGGATTAGCACTTATTGTTGGTGCAGGTGTTAGTGAACATTTAAAGTTCAGAGATTGTGAAACTGTGAATAATTGGAATGGTACTATTAGTGTAGTTTGTCCTACAGAGATAAACTGTGGTCCTCTTAAATCATGGGAAGGAGAAAGAGAAGACTATATGGCTGATGGAAAGAAAGTATGTACTTATTGGGCAGGTGGATTTTAGTAAATATAACATATGCGCCGCTGTTATCTGTCCCGAACGAGGGAGCGAAGCAACCGACAGTATGACGCAGGAGCTCACAGACTATCTATCAATTTAAGAATTTCAACCGCTTTTTTAGGGTCTCCTCTTCCAACCGGAAAATAACAAGGAATGATCTTTGTTTTGAAATTTCTATATTGCATGTCAAAAAATCTCAATCGTTGGTTTTGCATTATTTCTGAATAATAATCATTCAATTTGATTTTTTGCTTAGTCATATTTTCAAAAGGAATGAGTCCAAAAGTTACAATATATTGGGGTTGAACAATCTCAATTTCTCTTTCCAAAATTGGCAAAAATAACTTAATTTTATCTGGATTTGGCAAAGTAGCATCATGACCAGTCCACTTAACGATGTTAGTAAAATAGAGTGATTTTGATTTGAGAAAATTAAGAACTGTATCAGTCAATTCTAGAGACCAAGATTTTGAATTATTTATTTCTTTAATCAGTTTGTCGTCAAACATTCCCGCTTTATGAAATATTCTCCAAATGGGTTTAGTTCCAATGAACGGAAATCTTGGCCCTTGCCAATTTTGGTCTGAACTTATGTTTGCATGAGTAGGATTGATAAAAACAAACATGACTTTTGGACGAAATGTTTTTCCATTTCCTAAAATTGGTTTTAAGTTATTTTCCGGAAAATGTTTCTTATTTACATCATCAACAATTTTCCATAATTCAGCTAATGTTTGACAATTTTGGATCATATATGATTAAGAAGAGGAGAACCTTTTAAATAAATTTCTGTGAGCCCCGAGTAATATCTAAAAAAGACATGAAATACGGCGATCTGTTAAAACTTGTTAAAGCTGAGACTGGGAATATATACCATGAGATATGTTCTTGCACTCTTGAAGGGCCGAATGCTCAAGATATGGAATTTATTACTAATCCGAGATGTATTATTCATTCTGGGAAAGATAAGTTATTGCTTAAATTGATTTGTTATCTGAGCGTCACTTATATCATGATATAGATAAAACAGAATGAACCATGGGCGCCCGACGGAATCATAGATAACAATTATTTCTCGTACCCAATTCTATCCAATAGTCTCTTGGTGGGTTTTTCTTCTTTTAGCGCTACTCCGGTAACTCTAGACATTAAGAAAGCT
>JACRPJ010000026.1 GCA_016213985.1 Candidatus Woesearchaeota archaeon | reverse complement strand
TTTTATTATGCAAGGGGAAGGGCAGGAAGTGATGAATTATACGCTTAAAACTAATTTTAAATTGCCACAGTGTCGAGAAGCAATTGAAAAATTGACTGGACAAAAACTTACTTTTAATTCTAGCGTGCAAGATTACGTTGAGGCGATTGCTACCTTTAAACCGGGTGAAAAAAACATTTATAGCGTGCAGGATATTGTTTCAACTTTGCGTAATGTCCAGCCGCAGCATGCCTTTGTTGACGAGCAAAATTCATTAATCACGACTTGGGATATGGTGGCAAGAGCGATTGACCAAAAAGAAGAGTTATATAACTTTGAAGAAAAGACGGTGAGAGCCATTGCTGATTTTGTCATTTTTGCCAAAGAGGGTAATCATACAAAAGAAGAGTTACAAAAAGCCATTGCCGCAACCATTCTTCGTATGTCCGATCTTTTTTTCAGACCAGACGAACAAAAGGTTATGCAGCCAAGCATCTGGTATGAGCTGTGTAGCAATCCGTTATCTTTTGGTAAGGTGTTGGAAAAAGCTGCGGAGCGACGGGGCTGTTCCGGTGGTGGAGATAGCGTTGCTGTAAGTTCCTTAGTCACTCGTGCAGGAAGTCTCGGGGAAGACCAATATGGTGCTCGAGCTTTTAACTGCCCAGAATGTGGCAAGATGAATTTAAGACCTCAAGGAGAGCTTTTAAGTGCTTGTCAGCACTGTGGCAGTAAAGCGGTTGCCTGTTAAATGACCGCTGTCAAATTTGTGATTGGCAGCAGCTATATATTGTGATAAATTATAGGTATGAGTAGAGAAAGAGAAAGAAGAGAAACTGGAAACGCGACAGAAGCAGCTGATCGACACCATAGATCTAGGTGGAAAAAAGTTTTTAACCGGATGATAGTGGGGGGAATTATTGGAGCTTTGGGTATTATTGCTTTACCTGCAATGTTAGCTACCTTGGGGGTTACCGCTGCTATGCTGCCCTTTTCATTGGGAACCGCGGCGGGAATTGTGAATTGGGGAGCTGGAATTGGAGCGGGAGTTGCAGGTGGTGGAGTGCTTGGTCGTGCGGTTCAGGGAATGCGTAGATAATTTACCTCTTATGCAGCAACAATTCAAAGAAACTTTGGCAGAAATTTTAGAAATTATCAAATACTCCAACAATCGAGAAAAATTTATAAAAGAGTTTGAAGCAATGAATCAGCTAGAAGCCGTGACTAATATTGTGGAGAGATTACCTGCGGCAGTACGCGAAAGGATAAAAATGGTCAGTTCTGGCTTTTCAAATCCGGATAGCATCAGGCAGCGCATTTCACCTGATGAATATAATAGGGAAGTAAACAAAGTTGCTGAGACTGAATTGCATAAATTTATTGAGGTTATTTCGCCGGTTCTTACCTTAGCGCAAAAACAAAAAGTTGATAAGTTAATACGTCAAAGCCTCACAATTCATTGATACTTGAATTGCTGCATGGTAAGATAAAATTATGGACGATAATGCCCAAGTTTCGGCTGTGCCGACACCAGTTCTCTCAACTCCCACAGCTTCGGATGACGCTAGCGTTACTGCCAATCAACAGGCAGCTTTTGTTACCCCTCAAACCCCAACTCCTCAAGCAGCTACGCGTCCGGTCGAAAAACCGGATAAAAAACAGCAAATTTCCGTAGGCGGACACCCAGAGCAAGGATCGATAACTATTGATAATGAAGAAGATGATGAGGATGAAGAGATTATTGTTGCCAAGCAGGAGGCGCCAAAATTGATGCAAAATTCGCATCCGGAAATTGTCTTGCCGCCGGAGGTAAAAGATGCCGGAGTTAAAGAAGGCGAAGATGATTTAAGTAAATTGCCTGAAGAAAGGCAAAAATTGGAAGAAGTTGCCACTGAAGAGCCGGCGCCTTTTGTAGCTGTTCCTACGCCAAGTACGCCATTGCCAATCCCTTACCTGCAAGCAGTAGAAGAGAAAAAAATAACCGGTTCACCTAAGAATTCCCGCAGCTGGTGGATAACAGAAGTACTAAGAGAGTGGAAGAAAAAGTTTCAGAAAGGAGAAGAGGTCGATGTCACTTGATCCAACAGTTATATTAATTTCATTATTAACAATTATCGGAATTACCGGTGGAGTCGTTATCGGAGTTTTGGGGTTTAGTTATATTTTTATTTTGTGGCTTAGAAACCGTAATCGTGAATCAATCTCGCTTAACTCAACTTTGTTGCAGATTACCGTTCCTCGTGATAGTGAGATCAAAATTGACGCGGCCGAACAGCTTTTTTCTAGTCTGGCTTCAATTAGAAGAATTTGGAGCGGTGATCGGTTGGCTTTTTTTAAAGCTCAGCCCCATTTATCCTTTGAAGTCGTTGGTTTGCCCGGCGATATCAGATTTTATATGCATGTTCCCAATGCTTATCGTGATTTTGTTGAGAAGCAAATTAACGGGTCTTACCCAGATGCGGAAATCTTACAGGTTACCGACAGCGCAGCTAAGCAAAGAGAGGGGAGTATCTTAGGTACAGAGTATAATATCTTTACCAACGACGGCAAAGTTGCTTTTTCCACGCTAACCCTTAAATCTGCCGATTATAATCCAATTAAAAGTTATAAAGATCTGCCT
>JACRPJ010000043.1:5931-7447 GCA_016213985.1 Candidatus Woesearchaeota archaeon | reverse complement strand
AAAGCTGAGAGAGGGGATAAGTAGCATTAGTCCCATGAAGACTAGACCTAAAAGATAGTTGGTGAGCGGTCCAGCAAAACTAATTATCCCATTTTCTTTTTTGGTTATGGTTCCTGATATCATTACTGCTCCTGGAGCAATGAAAGTAAATCCAACTATTACTGCCAGTGCCAGTGCCAGTAGCAGCATCTGATCAAAAGCACGGAACTCAGCTACACAACCGTAGTGCTGAGCAGTGATTTTATGTGCTAACTCATGTAACAAGAATCCGACTCCCACGGTGAAAAGTGAAACAATAATAGTTACCAAAAATGAGGGAGAAATTATTTTTGAAAAGGAAAAACTAGCTTCCATGAGATTTATCCCTAAAAATAAGAAAGTGAAAGTTATAGATACAATAATCCAAGCTTTGGTTATATCTACAAGTTCGCTTTTAGAGGTGGATATTTTTCCAATCTTAATTACTTTATACATCATCCTCTGGTTTTCTCTTTTTGTTCTGGTGTTTCGTTTCTTCAGTTTCTTGTTCAGAATCCTCTTTGTCCAGGTTACCCCGCATTCTTTGTTTTACAACTTCTTTTAATTTCTGTGCTTCTTCCTCTACTCTCATTAGCAGGTTAAGGTCACCAAAATTCTCCTCGGCGCACTCTTTACAGTAAAAATCAGGGCTGTCTTTAACCCGATACATCGCCTCGTGGTTACAAATGATGCACTTCTTCGTCATTATTAATCTCAAAACTCAAAATTCTTTAAAAATGTTTCTTAAAAGAAATAGAAACATACTTCTTACGCTAACAAAACGCCCTTAATTTCTTCAATCTCCTCTTCGGTAACCGCACACCCGTTGAATTTAGTAGCCCACAATACCGAATCCAGTAAAATTTCTTTTCCCTGACGTTGTGAAGGGATATATTCATCCAGTAATCCAAGATGATAGGCAGCAGCAACTAATTCCACAGAGCGAATAATGGGAATGCCTTTTAACTGCTGCCCAAATTGCTTCAGTAATCCTAAGTCCGCGCTCACTTCTTTTTTAAATCGATGCTCCAATAAAGATTTTAATTCGGAACCGTTTTCCACCAGCAAACGCAAAGTTCTCTCGTCCATCACTATTCCTTCAGCATCCAACTCTAACGCACACGCTAAAGATTCAATTTCTCCAGATTGGATAATATCTATCGCTTTGTTATCTATCCGGAAAGAATTATTCGCTAAACTCAACAATTGAGAGCAGATTTTCTTAGGGACATCCTCGTACACTTCCAGCACCCCATCATGAATCAGTTTTAGGGCTTGAAGCGCCTCGAACTCAAAACGTTTTACTAATAAAGGGCGTTCCACTAACTCTCTCTGAACTGCCGGGGTGATGTAAAACTTTCCGTCAAACTTTTTTTTCAGCTCCGGAAGAATCCGAACTAGCCGAGACATTATCAGAGAAATTATCGGTCCAGTATCAAAAAACAATTTTGGTGAGGGTTGGTCAACCATTTTTTAGTTAATTTACTTTTTTATTTTT
>JACRPJ010000043.1:0-5891 GCA_016213985.1 Candidatus Woesearchaeota archaeon | reverse complement strand
ATTAAATTTTTTTAGTTTTTTCCGGAGGATTTTGGAACAAAAAAAGTTAAAGCCAGAGCCAGACGCTTGCTTTCAGGATAAGTTTCTTTTGAAGGCTCGGTATAAACAGTCTTACCTACGTATTGCTGCAAATCCCAGTTGGATAACCCCATTAAACCAGCAGCCTGTCCGATAGAAAGACCTTTGTGCAGTAAAGTAGCGCTTTTCTTGATTCGTGCCGCTTGCATCACATCCTGTAAGTGCACTTTAATTTGAGAATCGCTTTTTTTAACTATCTCGTACAATTTCTTGATGCTGAAATTATATCTTCCAAGGTTATTCTGCTCCAGCTGCTTTTCCGCATTTTTTAATTCTGTCAGCAGGTCGGCATAATCTTCCGGAGAGAGCTGAAGCAGAATTTTGTAGATGGAATAAATCAAGACGGAAATGGAAACTAAGTCCAAATCTTTATGTGCAGCGATGTCTTCAATAGCATGATCGCTCAATTTTTTAAGTTCTTCCGGATCCTGATTATCTTTTGTCTCCAGAATAGCAATCACTCGAGAAAGGACATCCAACAGATCCTCTGTTATCACCGCTTTCATGATTCCCAGAAATAGGGAGGATTTTATTAAGCTTTGGGTTAAGTTTTTAAATGAGACATATTTCTAGATTTCAAATGGGCCAGTGGCGAAATCCGGAAGCAGTTTCACTGTTGGAGATTATCGCGCCCCCTTGGCATGGGGGAGACTTCGGGTTCAAAAGCAAGTTACGCTAGGCGAACGTACTCAAGTGGGGTATTCGCTAACGCTCAACCCCACGATATAGCAAAATAATGTAACCGCTAGAAAGTCCCGACTGGTCCATGTTTTATTTCATCTGTTCTTATCAAAACTGATACAAAAAGGAAAAAGATGGGGCCGCGAAGACTTTCTGGTGGCGTTCGTACTTTGATACCACGAGCGTCATTATTTGAACTCCGGCCTTACCCAGTTTGAATTGCCAAATCCTGACACAGCACCGCTGTGCTTGGCTTTTCCCCAAGGGCAAATCCTACCAAGCTAGACTACGGCCCCGCGGTAAGCAATAATGAGGGAGTAATTTATATAATTATTGTTCTGTTATGGGCTCTGTAGAAAAAGTCGCTGCCTAGGTCAATATGTAACGTGAGAACTGCAAATCGTGAGACGAGTTGGTAGGCACTATTATCAAAAGAGCTTGCCGAGCGGCACGAACGTTACGGCCAAGGCGGCTTTTTCGAGACTTTCTATAGAGCTTCTGTTATGCGTACTATAAGGGTTTTCTGCACAAGAAAAAATGGTAAAAACGATCCTCTGTTGAAGTACCTGAAACCTTAATCAAAACTTAGTTAAAATATGAATTTTCCACCAGTGTAACACTGGTGGCGTAAGCTCCAATAAGATTACATCTTGTGGAAAATTCAGGGTCTGAGGAAACCGCCCCGAGCGACCGAAGGGAGCGAGCATGCTTGCTGATAAGCAAGTCACGAACGCTTTACGCAAGTAAAGCCACGAGCGAACCTCGTGAGCGACTTGGAAGTGACTCGACCACCCGGTCCATTCCATCAGGAATGTCACGAACGTAGTGACTTGATTTGACCGGTGGTGGTTTCCGCAGGAAACCTGAGAACGATAGTGACCCTGGGCGGTTTCCGATTGACTTTAATTTTTTCATTGGGTTGTTTTTCTGCCATTTCTCCCACAATGCTTCTTAACATATAATCTTTTACTCTTACAGTTACCTTTTGTTTTAGTGGCAATCGCCCTTTGATCCCAATTACCAAGGGATAAGTACCCAGCTGCCGGCAGAAAGTGGTGTTGCCGTCGTACATTTCGGTCCGGACTTCTCTAAGAATTGTTCCTTTCGGCACTACTCTCTCCAACATAGGCCTATCAACCTTCTGTCGGATTTCGTTACGCCATTTCCAGTAGTACTTTTCATTCTTTTTCAGAAATTTATTTCCCCCTTTGGATTCAATGTAAGTGTCCGGGAAGATAGCTACCTGGCGGATGTTGATTCTTCTCAACAGCAAGCCCTCACCCATTATTCTCTGCAAGGCCTCTATGTTTCTTTTGTGGGTCTCTTTGCTCTCTCCCAATAACCCAAAAATCAGGTTAATTCCGGGCAGATATTTAGGCATGCCGTTCTCTCCACGTTCCGCACCATATTTATTAATCATTCTAATAGCTTTCATTGCTGTGGTAGGGGCAGCATTAAGTAAATTCTCTTTAATTACAACCGGATCAAAACTCTCTGTCCCTAAAGCAGCTATATTTCCCGGAGTACAATATTTTACTATTGCTTGGGTAATTTTCTCTCCTAGTGGAGTTATGACTGAGTTAGGATTAACATTATCGATATGCAGGACTTCTATCGCAGGGCATTGCTCGCGGATTTCCCTAAGCAGTTCTATGGGATGATCGCTAGCATAGAAATCTGCCTGCTTTCCTAATCGGAAGTGTCTCGCTCCGGCGTCATAGTAGGCTTTTACTTCTTTAACCACCTCCTCTTTTTTTCTGTTGGCGAATTTATGTTTGAGCGGCTCAGTGCAGAAACTGCATTTCCCTGCTTTGCACCCTCGGCCGGTTTCTATCTCAATAACCCTCCGGTCAGGGATTTCTCTTAGTATATCTACTCCTCTTAGAACAAACTTTTCTAGTTTTTCAAAAGGAACAGTATAATCTTTAATCTCATCAAAGATGCTTAATTCTTTCTTCTCGAAAAACTTTCCACCCTCTAGTTGTGTGCCAAATAATGCTGGTCCGGTAAGTATTTTTTTTGTTGGAAGAGCCTGAAGAAGAGGAATAATCTCTCGTAGCGTTCCCGGGAGCGCGGTCAGATATTTCCCCGGGACATGCACTCCGAGCAGGACAATAATGGTGTCAGTGTTGCTTAGGATTTTCCTAGCGTTGTTTTTAGTAAGATTGTAAATAAGAATGTTGGTCTTGTCCTTTAATTTGGTCTCTTTTATTTTCTCGCCATATCTTTTCCATAGACGCAAATCGTCAATAGTAAGGTAATTTACTCTATGTCCCTCGTTTCTTAATTGTCCATAGACATATCGGGGATAAGTTCCCAGGTAAGGTGGAACACCTAATCCTGAGGCCTCGTCAGTATAGCAGTCTAAAATAGTGTAATGCATAGTTCTCTGGCAACTGATTTGCTTTATAAACTATTCTACAACCTCAGTGCTGAACTGGGTCTTAAACGTAACTAAAAAATAGTCCCGAGTCAAATCTTCATTATGCAAAATATAGTCGCGAAGATAGTAATCTTTTTAATAAGGAGTTTAATTTATCTGCTTGGTCTTAAAAACGGGGTGGTTCGGGATTGGTTGGGTTTTCCAGCCGCTTTCGAATTTGGGGGTATTAAATGTTTGTCGGTAGGAAGACCACTAATCTCGCCACTCTTTTACTTTAAACAAAGTTTATTTAACCAAAGCTCACTTAAATAAATAGGACAAAAAAGCAGGTGATAAAACAGTATGAAAGTAGAAGATAATTTTGAAAAGAGAGCTTATAAGATTTGCTTGTCTTCTACCCATGGGACGGGGAAGACTACCTTAGCAGCGGCAGTAGAAAGAGAACTAAAAGCGCGGGGTATTCGAAGCAAGCGAGTAGAAGAGATGGCTACTAAAGCCATAGAAAAAGGACTCAGCATTAATGAGAACACCACTTTTTCTGCACAAATGTGGATTTTATACCGACAGTTCTCTGAGGAAGTGCTCTATGCTGAGAAGCGTCCAAATCCTCCAAATTATGATGTAATCATTTGTGATCGCGGTCCAGATAATTATGGTTATTTAAAACATCGCTTCAAAGAAGATCTCTATATGAAAGACGCTTTGGAAGATGTTTTAACCTTAACCCTTACTCATATGAAGCTTTTCCCTTATGATCGGATATATTTACTCCCTATCGTTGAAACAAAGGTTGTAGCTTATGATGGACTAAGAGCAACTGATCTTAGCTTCAAAAAAGAGATGGATCAAGAAATTAGAAATTTCTTTAGGGAGAACAATTTTCCTTACATTGAACTGCCCCAACCGGAAAAGGAGGACAAATACCGAGATGAATGGACCAAAATTATAGCCAATCAAACTTTATTGGACCTGAAGAAACCAGCAACCTATTTCATGAAGTGAGAAGATGGCTAAATGTGTGATTCTAATCGCCGGAAATATCTGCGCGGGTAAGACCGAGTTTTGTAAGTACGTCTCCCAACATAGGAATGTTTTTAGCTCAGCAATGAATAAGTGGAAGGAAGAAGACAAAAGAGTAGTAGTGGTGCCAGAATTTATCGATCCAATTGCTCTAAAACTATTTTACCGGGATAGGAAAGGGAATAGTGCCCTGTTTGAGGAAAGCTGCCTCACCGGAAGAATCACCAGGCATCTCGACACCAAATACGATACCGGGATTTATCTCTTTGACCGGGGGATGATTGAAGGAGCAGAGACTTTTTCCAAAAATTCTTACCAGGAGGGTTACCTTAGTCACGAGACTTATGAAAGCTATATCCGAAAGTTAAAGTGGGGGCTGGACCAGCTGGACCGGACTAAGCAGGAATCATGGTTAGAGCAACTAGTGGTTTATCTCCGTGTAGATAATCCAAAGCTATTACTGGAGAGACAGAGCCAACGAAAAACAGAAGGAGAAGTAATCCCTTTAGAATATTTTCAGAGAATTAACGATCGATACGCGGAATTTTTTGGAAATATTCACCAAGTTTATTTCAATTATGGAGTTAAAGCACCTCGGGTGATTCAGATTGATGCTTCGGTGGATTTTAATAAGGATCAAGGGTACCATTCACGCGTTCTAGAGGAGATCAGTGGAAAAATAGTAGAGGATTTGAATGGAAGCAGAACCGGTTAACCAAGCCATTGCTCAACGAATTAAGGTGATTGAGGAGGAGATGATTAGCCTGTCCCCCGAGGACGCTTTGAGAAAAATTTGGAGATCCAGCCAGGAGCTGGAGAAAAGCATTAAGGAAAAAGCTTTAATAATAGAAGTTGCTGGGAATATCGGAGCAGGGAAGAGCACTACTGCTTATTTCATTGGGTTGCATGCAAAAATCCCTATATTGGAGGAACATGTAGAGGATAACCAGCTTTTGGCTCGCTATTATGATAATATGGCCAAGTACAGCGAACGCCTCCAGCTCCATCTCATTGACGATCGGGCTTTCCGGATAGTTAATTATATCCTCAAAAATCCCACACAATCATTCTGTTCCGACCGGAGCCGAAGCGAAGATCCTGACATCTTCTGTGAAGCTCTGTGCAACCAAGGCTTTCTCTCTCTTGACTCAAAAGAATACTGCCAATGGTATTTCGAATGGGTAAGTAAGAAATGGGAGAAAGAGTATAATGTTAACTTGACCCCGAATCTCATTGTGTTCGTCAAACCGGACATAGAAACGGGATGGAAAAGAATCCTGAGCAGAAGCCGGGGAATGGAAGTGAGGGAAGACGCAAAGAAAGGCACGGGCATCACCCGGGAATTTTACGAAGCGCTGCAGAAAGAATACGAGAAATTTCCGGAACGCTTAGAGCAACATTATCCTGGTTTGGTGCTTACTCTTGCTGCGGGTAAGATTGAAATTTCTGATGCTACAGGTATAAAAGGTCAGCTGTATGTGGTAGAAAGTGTCAAAGAGGCTCTAAAAATTGCCTATAATTCTTAAAACAACACGTAATCTTTAAAAATATCCCCCCTATTTTGCTTTTTTGATTGGCCCCGTAGCTTAGCTTGGTGGAGCGCACGTTCCTTTTGGAGGCGAAACTGATATCCCTAAAGGGATGCCAAAAGCTCTGCTTTTGTGCACCAAGTTGGCTGACATCGTGAGGATTTTTAGTCCCGATAAAGGTCGCGAGTTCAAATCTCGCC
>JACRPJ010000042.1 GCA_016213985.1 Candidatus Woesearchaeota archaeon | reverse complement strand
CAGAACGCTTGAACACAATCCGTCAAATATGCCTCAATCATTTTATCTTTTGCACCATATTGGAATTTCCGTAACGGTTTGCTGAGCTTAGATAAGAAAGAATATACTTGGTTCTCTAATTGTTTAGTCTGCACTGCTAGCTTTTTTTCCTCTTCTTTCAGCTTGAGCCAATTCTGGTATTCTGCACTTTCCAATATTTGATTCTCTTTTCTTTGTATCTCTTCTAGTTGGGATGCAAGTTTTTTTATCATATCTTGCCGGGCTTGGATTTCTTGGAACAGGTCGTCTTTCTGGTGTGTTTCCTGCACCAACTTTGCAAAATTCTGCTCAATCATCTCCATTGTAGCCAAATCCATGGATTTCTGCTCAAATTCAAGCAGCAGATCATTGATGGCTTTGAATACTTTGGCGATTTCGTCCACTTCTTCATAAAAAAGATGCTTAGTAGCATGGTAACTTTTTTCGCTTAGACGGGAAAAATTGTCCAATCCCTGATTCAAATTCTGGTTGAACTGTTGTACTTGCTTGAGTTTAGCTATGGATGTGGGATGGGAGTTGGCATGAGAAGATATTTTCTCAGAAAAATTTTCCACTGTTTGTAGATAGTGTTGCTTATTTCCCAAGACAATGGTTTTTACTCGGGGAGTGGTTCCCTTCTGATGCTCTTTGGGTATTTCTGTTTCTTGCAAGAGTTTTGCTCTATCCAGCAGTTCTTTCTTTAGCTCAGCTAATTGCTGAAGATATTTTTGGACATAACTGGAAAAGTAAGATTGAGCTACTTCTTTCTCAAACCAGGTCGGGAAAGTGGAGATATTTAATTCGGTGAGCGGTTCTGGTGGAGGGTTGAAAATTTGGGATAATTTTGACAGGAATTTCAGCATAGGTTAAAACAGCAGGAGTGATTTAATAATTTTTGCTAAGAAAAAAGATTAAAGTGTGAATAACTTCCCACCAATATATTTAAATAACTCTTCTTTTTCTTACTAATTATGGCTGCCACTAAACCCCCATCTATCGTCAAGCCTCGCGATAACATTGTCATCACTGCTGCTTTACCTTACGCCAACGGTCCCATCCATATTGGTCATCTTCTAGAATACATTCAGGCAGATATCTATTCACGGTTTCTTAAACTAACTGGCAAGAATGCTTTGTATATTTGCGCTTCAGACATGCATGGAACTCCGATAGAAGTTAATGCTAGAAAAGTGGGAAAGGAACCAGAAAAATTTGCGTTGGAATTCTGGAAAGAACATCAGGTAGACTTTTCTAATTATTTGATTAAGTTTGACAATTATTACCAGACCCATTCTTCTGAGAATAAAGAATTGGCAGAATACTTTTATCATACTCTTAAACAAAAAAAGTTAATCTACCGCAAGAAGGTGCAGGTGATTTATTGTCCCCACTGCCAGCGCTATCTCCCCGATAGATACGTGAAGGGAACTTGTCCTCATTGCGGTGCTCAGGACCAATATGGAGACATCTGCGAGAAGTGCAATAAAGCTCTGAAAGGAACTAATTTAATCAGCCCCAGCTGCTCTTTGTGTGGAAATCAGCCTATTCAAAAAGAGAGTGAACATTATTTCTTCAGACTAAGTACTTTTTCTGCGCCATTAAAAGCCTGGTTTAATAATCCTGACTCAGGAATACAGCCGGAAGTCAGGAACTGGTTGAAAGAATGGATAAATAAGGGCTTAGAAGATTGGTGTGTTTCTCGGGACGCTCCCTACTTCGGCTTCGAAATACCTGATTCAAAAAGAGAAACTGGAGAAAAGAAATACTTTTATGTCTGGCTGGATGCGCCCATAGGATATATCTCTTCAACCCAAAATTACTGTGCTGCTCATAAACTAAAGTGGGAAGATTATTGGAGAAAAGGACAGGTATATCATTTCATCGGTAAGGATATTGCTTATTTCCATTTCCTGTTTTGGCCGGCGATGTTGATGGCAGTAGAAATTCCTCTTCCCAAATTAACTGTGCATGGTTTCATTACCGTTAACGGTGGGAAGATGAGTAAAAGCAGAGGAACTTTCTTTACTGCTAAGGATTTCCTTAAGTTATATTCTCCCGAAGCACTGCGTTTTTACTATGCTGCCCATCTGGATAGAAAATTAATCGATGTAGACTTAAACTTCGAAGACTTTAAATCTGCCATTAATACGGTATTAGTAGGAAACTTAGGCAATTTTTGCTATAGGGTGCTAACTTTTGCGGAGAAGAATTACGGGGGAGTAAAAGAGATTGCTGCAGAAAAGGGGATTATTTTGGAGATGAAAACCCAGATTAAAGAGATCAATAAAAATTATTCCGAGATGGACTTTAAATCTGCAGTCAAGAATATTCTCAACCTTTCTGATATTGGTAATGCTTACTTCCAGAAATCCGAGCCGTGGAAGAGTAAAGATGATAAGAACACCAAAGCAGCGGTGGGATTATGCATAAATATTGCCCGGGATTTGGCTGTTATGGTTAGTCCTATCCTCCCCAAGTTCAGCGTAGAAGTTTTTGCTGCTTGTGGGGAGAAAAAAGAGAAGATTTCCTGGAAAGAAGTTGGTTTTACTTGGAAGGGCCGATTGTCTCCGGTAAGAATACTGGTGGAGAAGATTGAGAAGCTTCCTTTAGCGGTAAAATTTCCTTTACATATGGTGGTAGGAAAAATAACCGGAGTAAAAAACCATCCCCATGCCGACAGTTTATATTTGATGAAAGTCGACTTTGGCACTTGGGGAAAAAGGCAGGCGGTGGCAGGATTGAAAAAATATTTGTCCCCGGAGCAATTGCTGAATAAAAAAGCAATATTTGTAATTAACCTGAAGCCAGCCAAGCTGAGAGGAGAAATGAGTGAAGCAATGGTTCTGGCGGCAGATGATAAAGTAAAAGTAGTTCCATTGCTTGCAGAAAAGTCAGCAGTGGGAGAAGAAGTGTGCTTTGGTGATATGGATAATTCTACCCAAGAAATAACTTTTGAAGAATTCCAGAAATTAAGAATGGATGTGCTCAAAGGCAGAGTTATTTATCAAGAGAAGAAATTGAAAAGCAAAGTGGAAGAGATTTTAATTCCAAACGTGAAAGAAGGAGCACAGGTGAGATAAGCCGGAGCAGGGCATCTTCATTCTCTCTATTTTATACTTATTTTCTATCCGCCTCTTTCCCTACTTTTTTTAGCCTATTTATACTCGTATTGTTTACAAAACCTTTATATAGGCTTGTTCTTTTCTCTCTCTTAGATTATGGAGAATAAAAAGGGGACTGGATGTAGAGGTACTTTTAGTTTTATT
>JACRPJ010000023.1 GCA_016213985.1 Candidatus Woesearchaeota archaeon | reverse complement strand
TTCCAACCTCGATCACCGCTCCGTTTGCTGGGGAAGTTATGTTAATAACGGCGCTGAAGGTGGTATTGGTTGTATTGGTGGCATTAGTACTATTAGTAGCGTTAATTCCAATTATGGTCAAGTTGAATACGTTGGAGGAATTGGAGTTGCCGGCTAAGTCATATGCAAATATTTGATAGTATATGATTAAATTTGCAGTCATATTAATAGCATTTTGGGCATAGCTGAACGAACTCTCATTCTGAACAACCATAAAATAGTTGCTCCAATTTCCAGTGTAATTTAGGGAGAGGTATACTTTAGATAGGTTTAGATTGGCATCACTAATGTTGGCAGTAAAGATGACGCTTTTTTCATTATAACCTATTGGCGGAGTATGATTAATGTCGAGTATGGTTGGGGGGTTAGTGTCGATTGTCCATCGATATTTTGCAGTGATATTACTCCCGCTGGTGTCATTGGCAAACACGGTGAGAGTGTAATTTCCGTCAGTAAGATTATTTGCAGAGAGGTTGATTAGATAGGTTATACTAAAGCTGTAATCATTTATAATGCTATTTTCGTATTCTAAAACTTTGCTTCCAAAGAGAGTGGTTAAATTATAGATTATGGTGCTTAAGTTATAAGCAGTAAGGTAAGAATTGTTGGCTGGAGAGATGAAGTTGACTAACGGGATGGGCTGGCTAGAACTATTTTGGTTTGTGCTGGCCCCGCTAGTGATAGAAGTATTAATCAAGACGATTCTGCTTTCACTAACTCCCTCTGTTCCCACACTATCATTACCACAGACTCTGAATGAATAGGTGCCGTTGGTAAGATTAGTTAGGTTAAGATAGTAACCGGTTGCAGATAAAGTAATCATGCTTAGATTGGCAGCTGTTCCATTTGGGCTGGTCCATTCTAATATTGCAGAAGAAAGAGGAACATCTGAGCTTATTTCTATATCAGTATAATCATTGTTGATTGACGTTCCGTTAGTAAGGGTCTGATTAGTAAAGTTGAGGTACGGTTTAATCGCCCCCAACACATCTACCTTAGAAAAAATAAGCCCTGAACTTTCATCATACACTCTCTTTCCAGTTAGTTTAAGCTTGTTTTGGATCAAGTCCGGGCTGGGAATCGTGCCATAAGCCAGTTTCCAGTACTGGTGCATTAGTGCTGCTGCTCCGGAAACGTGAGGAGTGGACATGGAAGTTCCGCTTAACGAATTCCATCCCCAGTTAAGAGCAGCTGAGTGTATTCCGGTTCCGGGGGCGAGTAAGCTCAATAAGCTGCCTCGATTATATAAAATGGCATCGGCATCGTTTACTGCACCTACCGGAATGGCGTGTTCTACGCACGAAGGATTAGATATGCCATCAGTCCATCCGGAATTACCTGCAGCTATGAATACAGAAATATTTTTTTGGTAAGAATAATTGATCACTGCAGCAGTCAGATCATTATTACAATAACTCTGGTAGTGAGTGCAGCCGGTTCCATCGCACCCTAAACTCATACTGATTATGGAGAGGTTAAGTTTATTGGCATTCTGAATGCACCAGTCGATTCCTGCAATTATGTCTGAAGAACGTCCGCTTCCCGAAGCACTTAAAGCTTTTATCGCAACTAGCTGAGCCTGGGGAGCTACTCCCCGATAAGTCTCATTAGTTGAAGCGATTATCCCGGCTATATGAGTACCATGCCCGTGGTCATCTCGGGGATCGTTGTCGTTATTGTAGGTGTCCCATCCTCCGATTACTTTTGGGCAGGAATCCCAATTCATGGTGGTATTGGTTGTACCGTTAATAACTTGGTCAATAAAGAAACCATATTCGGCGACCGAGCTGTCGCTTGCCAATCTAACATAAATGGTATCTCCCTCCCCGTATGGCGACCATACATTGCTGAGCGAGCCTTTGTATATAGCTAAAGTATGGTTATTTTTATCATATATATAAACGCGATCGAGAGTGTCGCTTCCTGGGGAGACCATTTCAAGAGAAATGTTGGTGAAATGGACAGCAATTTGAGTGTAGTTAGGCAGGGTAATTCTCCAGGTGTGGTCAAAGCTATGGTTATAAGGCTCTCCATTCAACTGATAAGAAATAGGGTTGCAGTCGCCCAATGCCGGATGGGAGTAGTCAATGCCGATGTCGATGATACATATCGTCTCTCCTGCTCCAGTAAGGTTAACTCCATTTATTGATACTTCCCATGCTTTGTTCGCATTTATTCTGGGAACGCTTTGGTCTAAATCTACTTTTACGGGATAGTCCAATAATATTTTTTTAACTTTTTTATTCTTAGTTAACTCTAACAATGCTTCCGGGTCGTTTACTTTTCCGGCGAGAGCATTAATGGTATCAAATTTATGGGTTACCTCAAAGTCAGCGGTTTGCAATTGAGTTAACTCCTCCGCATCAGGCAGTTTGTCCTGGGCTAATTCTTTCTCTATTTCTTCGGTGGAGGCGATTCCAGTAGAAGTAACAATGGCTTTTTTGTCCTCTGATTCAGCTACTTTAATCTCCTCTTTTAGGCTCTCTATGACCTCAGTTTGCTTCTCTTCAATGGCTTGTTTTTTCTGTTCCAAATTTTGAGAGGAAGTTTCCGGAGTGTCTTCCAGTATCACTACCACTCTAGGTTCATAGTCCCCCATCTGAATCACTTTTACCAAGCTGGAGTCCAGTTTTTCCGTACCTACTCTGGTTCCTTCCAGCACCACGTACCCGGCAGGGCTGCCAATAGAGTTACTAGGGTTATATTTGTATTCCGAGAACAGCGTGTATCCAAATATGACTGCTACCACTAAGAATCCTAGCAGTATTTTAGCATGCAACTTATTTACTTGGTAGTCCATCCCTGAATTCATCCCTTTTTTTAGAGGTTAGTCGGGAACTAAAGAAGTAGAATTGGTTTATAAATGTTTACTTCCGTTTAAACACGAGATCAAAAGAATATTTCTTTCGTTTTGGTCTAATTTTAATTAAGATAAGAATTGCTAGCCAAACTAAGGTAGCAATTCCCACTCCCCAAAGTGTTTTCCATTCATGCTTATTGATCCAATTCAGTATTTCTCTAAAAATGCTGGTTTTTTTAGCCACCTCACCAGAAAGAGTACGGTTTCCAGGAGGGGGAGCAGAAACATTTATTATCCCAGTTACATTGGTCTGATTGGTGGAGAGAGTTGTACTTGCTTTTGTTTGGATTTTTTTTGGTGTCGCTTCATGAAGCTTTTTAATCGTGAGGTTTGCTTTTGCCAAGGTAGCATCGATGCCACTGAGTTTGACACTTAAGTCATAGTACTCATCATCGTTTAGGTCAAATTTCAATAAGTCTCCAATAGAGAGCACGACTCGGCGTAAGGTGCTGGCTATAGTTATTTCCGTGACGAATGCGGTCATGCTTTCTACCCTAACGAGCCAGTATATCCGGAACTTAGCTGTTCGTTGGTTACTATATAGGTAGTCGTCCCTCCGGCTGCACTTCCTCCACCGCCACCTCCGCTGCTACTTCCTCCTCCTGACGATGAACTGCTGGAACAAGCACTGCATGATCCTCCGCAATCCGTTCCGGTTTCGTTTCTGTTCTGAGTTCCGTCAGAACAGGAAGTCACATTAAAGTAATAGACCGAAAAGTTGGTATGTTTGGTGGTAAAATTGTCGGTGTAGTTGAGAGTAAAGTTGTAATCATTTCCTACTGAAAGGCCGG
The DNA here is from genome assembly GCA_016213985.1 of Candidatus Woesearchaeota archaeon. Lineage (GTDB taxonomy): Archaea > Nanobdellota > Nanobdellia > Woesearchaeales > GW2011-AR9 > JACRPH01. The sequence continues at coordinate 631 of JACRPJ010000023.1, read as the reverse complement.
TCCATCCCCAGGAGCAGCTTCGGGAAGTGTTGCCGGAAGAGGTGCAGTTGCCATCCAAAATGCTTCCGTTATATAAGCTTAAAGTGAAATTAAATATTCCAGAATAATCAAAAACGGCCGCATTAATACTCTGATTCAAATCCCGCTGTAAGTGTACTTGGGTTCGATAAGAAGCACTGCTTACGGTGGGTGGTAAAGTGTCGTTGGAAATTAAAGTAATATTGGTGAAATTATATCCATCTCCATCGGTAGCTGTCAAGATAACCGTATAATTCCTGGTTTGGTTGAACTGATAACTAAAATTCTGTCCGGTTCCTAAATAAGTTCCGTCGCTGAGGTTCCAGGCGTAGGTTATATTATCATTGTCAGGATCAGTGGCAGTAGCATTAAATAAAGTGACGTTTCCCACTTCCGCTATGCTGCCATTTTGGGGCAGGGTAATGCTCAGGAAAGTGATATTGCGGTTCTGCACGGTGAAATTGTAAATAGAGGTGAGATTGTAGTTTCCGGAAAAATCAAAAGCATAAAAGCGGTACATTATGGTGCGATGGTTGGTTAGGTTGCTTGCTCCAGTTATAGAAAAGTTAAAAGTAAAGCTGTTCTCATTATTCATGGTATAATTAGTCCAACT
>JACRPJ010000025.1 GCA_016213985.1 Candidatus Woesearchaeota archaeon | reverse complement strand
GAAAACCCATTTGAAAGACAAAATAGGGCTGGATAAAGATTCCGTTCCCCTAACTGAACCCGCCTGGCATCCAAAACGAAGGCTGGATTACATTTTAGTCTCCCCGCAGATAAAAGTAAAGAAATATTCCGTATTAAAATTTCACTTTTCCGACCATCTTCCTTTGATGATAGATTTTGAGCTAAAAAAATAAACTTATAAAGAGAGAGAATATCCTTCCCCACTATGGAAAAAATAATCCTAACGATATTACTGGCCGGGTTTGGTGCCCAACTGATAAAGTTAATTATATTATGGTTCAAACATAAAAACTTAGCCTGGCATGATTTAGTGGTTACCGGGGGAATGCCCTCTTCGCATTCCGCGTTTGTAGTTTCTCTAGCTACGATAATTTACCTAGTAGAAGGAACATCTACGGCTTTTGCCATCAGCTTAGTACTAGCATTTATCATCGTCAGAGATGCATTTGGAGTACGCCGTACAGTAGGAGAAGAAGGAATGCTCATCAATAAAATTATGAAAAAGCTGAGTTTGCATAAAGAGACCCATTTTTCCATGGGACACACGCCGCTGCAGGTGGTAGTAGGCGCAATATTGGGCTTTTTGGCGGCGTTGGGAGTATTCTACTGGCTGTAAATCACCGGGGTCCTTATTCTCTCCTGCAGTTCTTTATTCACCGGATTTATTTTATTCTCCCGGATTAAATTCTGATATTCCTGCTCTAATTTTGGGAGGGTTATTCCGGGAGAAATCCTGCACTTTAAATCAAACTCATTTTCTTCTAAACTTTTTTTCTAACTCATCCACCGTCATCTTGATTAGTACCGCCCGTCCATGAGGACAAGTGTAGGGAAAAAGGGTATTAGACAAAGAATTTAACAATATCTGCATCTCACCATTAGTTAAGACGTCCCCAGCTTTTACCGACGCCCGACAGGCCATCCTCGTAATAATCTCTTCCTGCACTTGCTCCAGCTTATTCTTCCCTTCCTGCAGCATAGAAATCACCTCAAATAACATTTCTTTGGGCTGCAACCGGCCAAACACTGTAGGAATAGTCTTTAAAACAAAAGAGTTCTCTCCAAACTCTTCCAGCATAAACCCTAACTGATGCAAGGCGTTTTTATTTTCAAGGAGGAGTAATTTTTGTGCCGGGGTTAACTCCAATATCTCGCTGGACAATAAATTTTGCACCGCCACATTTTTGTTCATCAACTGCTCCATGAATTCTTCATACAAAACTCGTTCCTGTACCACATGCTGATCAATGAACAACACCCCACCGGGAGTTTCAGCTACAAAGAAAGTCTGGTGTAACTGTCCGAGTAATTTCAATGGAGGCACTTTTTCCGATTCGGGCATCCCCGATTTTGATCCCATCGAAACATAACTTTCGGGGAGAGAAGAAGAAAGAACTTCGCTCTCTTTAACCTGAAGAGGAACTTGCTCGCTCGAATCAAGGTGATACTTAATGTCCCTTTTGTGTTCTTCTTTCTTACCTACCGTTCCGAAAGTGAGCTGCTGCTCGTAACTAAAATCCATTACTGGAAGCAGATCATTCTTACGCATGGCTTCTCTTATCGCCGTAAATAATGCCCTTTGCACCTCTTTCTTCTGCTCGATCTTGACATCTAATTTAGTGGGATGAACATTTACATCGATTTTGGTCGGATCAACATTGACATTAATCACAAAAACGGGATGCTTGCCCACAAACAGCAAGGAGTGATATGCATCATAAACTGTTTTAGTGAGATCCTCATTTCTGATCCAGCGCCGATTTACAAACAAAGACTGCTGAGTCTTGTCGTTCCGTGCATCGTACGGCTTGGAAACAAATCCAGATACTTCAATGCTATCATCGGGAGTGTGATAGCTAATTTCTAGCAGTTCTTTGGTTAGATCCGCTCCATAAATTGCAGCCAAATTGCCTCTCCAATCCTCTACCGATGGAGAATTTAACCACTCTTTCAAGTCATGAATTAACCGAAAGGAAATGTGGGAATTGATTAATGCATAGTGAGTAACTACCTCAACAATATGGCGCAATTCTACCAGATCGGTCTTAAGAAATTTCTTTCGTGCTGGTGTATTAAAGAATAGGTCCTCCACTTCGACAGTAGTACCCTTTTCTGCCGCTACGATTCCAGAATTTACCATTTGGCCGCCCTCCACGATTATACTAAATCCTTCCACCAACCCCTTTTGTTTGGTGATTAAAGTCAACCTGGAAACTGCGGCGATGCTGGCCAAAGCTTCTCCGCGGAACCCCAAGGTCTGAATGGCGAATAAATCATTTACCTCTTTGATTTTGCTGGTAGCATGCCTCAGAACTGATTTCAAAGCATCTTCCTGGTCCATTCCTTCGCCATTGTCACTTACTTTGATCAATCGCTTGCCATAGTCTTTAATTTCTACTACAATCCGGGTAGCGCCGGCATCCAGAGAATTCTCTATCAGCTCTTTAACTACTGACGCCGGCCGTTCAATCACTTCTCCGGCAGCAATCTTATTGATAAGCTCTTCCGGAAGGAGGTTTATTTTGGGCATTTTAGCTTTAAGTAGAATTGGATTTAAAAGAATTTAGGTGATTATGGTGATATATTTTAATCATCTTAAAATAGCTGTCAGTTGCAAAAAGAAACCCACTCCGTAGAAAATGAACTACCTTTTGCTTATGCTCAATTGCAAGTCAGCCCGGTTAGAAAGCTATTTAAGTTTTAACCGAAATTAAATCTATATGCACATAAATATTGAAATCAAAGCAAAATCATCAAATCAAGATGCAATAAGAGAACTCTTAAAATCACGAAATGCAAATTATATTGGAATAGATCATCAAATTGATACATATTTTAATGTTCCTTTTGGCAGATTAAAATTTAGAGAAGGAAATATTGAAAATCATTTGATTCATTATGATCGTGAAGACAAAGATGGTCCTAAGCAATCAAATGTGATTTTATATAAGTCGACACCTAACTCTTCTTTGAAAGAAATTTTAACAAAATCGCTAGGTATTTTAGTTGTTGTTGATAAACGGAGAGAGATATATTTTATTGATAATGTAAAATTTCATATTGACATCGTGAAAGATTTAGGAACTTTTATTGAGATTGAAGCAATAGATACTACTCCTAATATCGGAAGAGATAAATTGCTTGAACAATGTAATTTTTATATGGGTTTATTTAAGATTTCTCAAAATGATTTGATTTCGGTTTCTTATAGTGATTTATTATTAAATAGGTGACGAGCTGACTCGCAACTCGAAATTTTTGCTCTTCGAGCATCGTTGTACTAAAATTTCGTCTTCCCTTTGGTCAGAGAGCATAACAGCGCTCGCATATGATTTCATGAAACCGGCTAATGCTCAGAGACAGGCACAAGCAAAAGGCAGTTCCATTTAGAATTTATAGAAGGTTTTGAACTATTTGGATAGGTTATTCAAAACCTTCTAAGAAGTACTTTGAATATCGCTAAAAGATAGGGTTATTCAAAGTCCTCTATAAATGTTCCTTCGATGCCACAATTTTAATACCAAAAGAATCAGCTTTCCTCGGTGAAATTCCATTAAAACGCGATAATCTCCCACTCTTAATTTGTAAGCTGCATCCCCAACCAGCTTAGTAAGGTAAGCCTCTGGTCTAATCCTAATCCTTTCTAGGGCGGCTAGGATACGTTGTTGGATAATGTGATCGAGTTTGAGAAGGTCCTTTTCAGCTCGCTCAGTAAACTGAATTTCGTAAACCAAAACCAGCACCTATTTTATTCCTAGTCTCCTTTTAACTTCAGCCAGAGTGCGCACCTTTCCGGCTTTCACTTCCGCGCGAGCTTCAGCTAATTCTCTCTTGGTTTCCTCGCTGATTTCCATGCTGTCTTCCATCAAATCCCGGATTACTTCTTCATAAGATTCTTTGTCAGAAAGCTTTCTCTTAGTCAATTCTCGCTGTAAATCCTCGCTAATTTGGATGGTAGTTGCCATAGCCAACTATAATTTGCTATAGTTTATAAAGATTTCGCTGAGAAAGGTAAGATGCAAGAATAAATGGCTGCCCCGAAAATCTGGTCCTCTCCCCACTCTCCTCCTTTTCCTTACTTCCTATTTCTTCTCTTCCTTCTTCTCCTCTTCCACAACCGGTTTCATGGTGGGGAATAAAATCACGTCTCTGATTGACTCTACTCCGGTCAGGCAAATAGCCATCCGATCTATTCCAAATCCCAGTCCGCCGGTAGGAGGCAGGCCATACTCCAACGCATTTACAAAATCTTCATCCATTGGATGAGCTTCTTCCGCTCCTCCATGTAATTGCCTAGCCTGTTCTTCCAGCAATTTCTTTTGCAGGAGCGGGTCATTTAATTCGGAATAGGCATTGCATAGCTCTGCTCCCAGACAGAAAGACTCAAAGCGTTCAATCAGACGGGAATCTTTTCTATGGATTTTACATAAGGGAGTAGATTCACGCGAATGATCAATTATATGCACTGGTTGTACTAATTTGTCTTCTACTAAATGTTCAAACAATAACTGCACTCCTAAACCCCAACTGAATTCCCCTGCAAAATCAATATCATGCTGTGAAACTAAATCCAGCACTTCTTCTTTACTGCTATAACACAAATCCAGCTGAGCATACTTTCTCAGGGCATCAAGCATGCTTAGTCTGGGCCAGGGGGCTTTAAAATCCAATACTACTTCTTCTCCTTTGTATTTATGTTTAACCTTGGTGGTCCCATTTAGAGCAAGGCAAGTACGCTCATACACCTGCTCCATATATTCCATCATTTGGTTATAATCCACATAAGCTTGATAACATTCGAGCATGGTGAATTCAGGATTGTGGGTAGTATCAGCATCTTCATTACGAAAGTTCTTACAAATAGTGAATATTTTTTCAAATCCTCCCACTAGCAACCTTTTT
>JACRPJ010000024.1 GCA_016213985.1 Candidatus Woesearchaeota archaeon | reverse complement strand
ATAATTTTATTTATATAAATTAATCCAATGCAAAATATATTTTGCGGAGTAGTAAGCTTTATTAAAATCTGCATTTTCCACCAGTGAGATTACGTTAATTGGAAAATGCAGGGTCTGAGGAAACCAAAAACCAGTTTTTGTTTCCGATTGACACGAACATCTATCTCCAAAGATAAAAGAGGGGTGGTAAATATGTACGCGAAGCCTTTTACTCAGGGAAAATTGACCATTATTTCCGGTCCGGTTCACTCCGAGAAGACCGAGGAAATAGAAGTGTTCTTAGATGCTCTGGTGGACAGCGGTTATAAGAATGATGGAAACGCGGTTACTTTTAGGCACCCTAAAGACGATCCTAACCCGGAATACGTAGGAAAACACAAAGTCAGAGTTACCGAGAAGGTTAGTGACATTTATGAGAGTATTTCTCCCCATACACGAACGGTAATAATTATTGGAGCTTCGCATTTCCCTTCTTCCGGTATAGTTAATTTGGTTGACTCAGTAGTACGTAGCAATCGTGATATTATAGCATCTGGACTAAATTTAGATGCTCAAGGATCCCCTCATGGTCATATGTCTGAACTTATGGCTCTAGCGGACGAAGTTAGGTTAACTAAAGCTATTTGTTCTTATCCTGCCTGTCGTGATGATCGTGCTAATTATAGTGCCAGCGGAGGTGGATATTTCTTCCCAGTATGTACAACACATTATTACCACCCTAATATTGACAGAGCAGAAGCTGGGCATCTGGAAATTTTTGTTGGACCGATGTTTTCGGGCAAGTCTACAGCCATGAAGCGGCGGATCCGTAAAGTGGCACACAAAAATAATCCTTATGTAGTGTTCAAATGGAACCAGGACAACCGCTACGGTGAGAAAAGTGGAGAAGCTTTTGAATTAGGAAAGGCTACTTTGCATAGCGAGGATGGCATTAGGGCAGTCATGGCGCAAACTCCCTATGACCTAACAAATTATCTTTCCAAACATCTCCTGGTAAGGACCATTTTCATTAACGAGCTACATTTTTTCCCCGGTATTTACACCGCAGTCACTGAATTGCTTTCCCAGGGATATCAAATTTATGGGGATGGGCTTCCACGTGGCTTTAATCGTCAGCCTTTTAATGATGTGCCCAAGCTGATGTGTCTAGCCGATGTGGTAAATATGCATTATGCTATCTGTGTTGAATGTGGCCACCCGGCCACGGACAACCAAAGAATGAAGAAACTTGGAGAAAGCAGGGTCCCCGCAGAATATAATGATGACTTGATAATGCCCGGAGGAGTAGAAAATTACGAAGCCCGGTGTTTGCAACATTGGACGCTTCCCGGAGAGCCTGAATTAAAATACAAACTTCCTCGCTTTGAATGGAGATAGTCTTTGAAGGGGAATAGTTTTTGTCCTCTAATACTCTACTCCTCTTCTTGCTCCTATACCTTTGTCAAAGTAATGCTTATTTAATTTCATTTCCGTTACCAAATCAGCTATATCTATGATTTCAGGAGGAGCATTTCTTCCCGTAAGAACCAGCTCTACCTGTGGTGGTTTGTTGGCAATTAAGTTCAATACCAGCTCTACATCTAAGAACCCCAGGTGCATAGCCCCATTGATTTCGTCCAGTATGACCAGATCATAATCGCCGGATAGGACTATCTCCAAAGCTTTCTTGAACGCTTCTTCTACATAGTCACGTTGCACGTCGTCATTAAGAAAGCAGAACCTGCAAGTCCCACATTCTACATCTTCACGTATAAAGTCATACCTCTCTTTGTCTTTCTTGTGCGCAAATCCACTTAACTTTAGCTGCTTTTGTTGCTTTATGCACGGCCGGCCAAATTGGAGTATTTCCATATTTGGGAGACGATTCTTGATGGAAATGTATTCTCCGGTATAAGAACCCCCTTTCATGAACTGGATAATGAATACTTTAAATCCCTGACCTACTGCCCGCATAGCTAGTCCTAAAGCAGCAGTTGTTTTGCCTTTGCCTTCACCTGTATACACATGCACCTGTCCGTTTTTCATACCTTCCCGCGAACCAGTTATTAATTAAACAAAAATATAAAAGTTACAAATTACATTTAGCGCATCCACCGGAAAAATCTTCACCCACAGTCATTGTTTCTTGCTCCTTAGTGTCTTTAATTTGGAATGAAGTTTGAGGCATTTCTTCCCTAACCTCTTCTCTCCTTTCTTCTCTTTTGATGTTGAGCACTTGTATATCCCTGCTACCATCACGATAGATGGTAATCCCTTTGCATCCTAAGTGGTAGGCAAGCATGAATACGTTGGTTACCTCTTCGACCGTAGCAGTGAACAGAAAGTTAACAGTCTTGCTTACTGCATTATCGGTGTGTCTCTGGAACGCTGCCTGCATTCTCACGTGCTCTTCGGGGGTTAGGTCCATAGCAGTAACAAATACTTTTCTCCATTTTTCAGGAATTTCCTCCAGGTCCTGGATGCTTCCTTTTCGAGCTATCTTGGTCATTAACTCGGGAGTATAAAATTCTTCTTTGCGGGCAATTTCTTCAAATAAACGATTAACTTCCAGTAATTCAAACTGGGGTGTTTTTCTCATAAAAGAAATAGCAAACAAAGGTTCTATCCCTGGGGAGCATCCGGCTATAATGGAAATCGTTCCGGTGGGAGCAATCGTAGTTACGGTGGCATTTCTCATCAGATTTTTTTCTTTGCTTTTATTATTATCATATACACTGCTTTTATCATATACGCCGTCATACACGCTACCCTCAAAGTTGGGGAAAGGTCCTCTACTCAAAGCCAATTGGTGAGACTTTACCCTGGCTTCACAGTCTACAAAGCACATTATTTTGTCCGCTAGTGCTATCGCTTCTTCCGAGTTGTAGGGGATGTGCAATTTTATCAGCAGGTCTGCCCACCCCATTACTCCTAGCCCTACCTTTCTGTTTCCCATGACCATCTCAGTTATTTTTGGAATGGGAAATTTGCTCATATCAATTACGTTGTCCAGAAAATGAGTCCCTTGGTGAACGGTTTGTCGTAGCTTATCCCAATCGACCTGCCTCTCAGCGGTAACGTGGTTGGCCAGGTTAATAGAACCAAGGTTGCACGACTCATACGGAAGCAAGGGCTGCTCACCACAGGGATTAGTGGATTCTATTTCTCCTAATTTAGGAGTGGGATTGCTTCTGGGCCAGTTCATCCGGTCCAGAAATATGACTCCTGGATCACCATTCTTCCAAGCCATAGTGCATATTAAATCAAATACTCTCTTGGCGTTTAATTGTCCTACCGTTTTTTTTGAATGCGGATCAATAAGGTCATAATTGCTGCTGCTCATTACCGCTTCCATAAATTTCTCAGTCACACCTACCGAGATGTTGAAATTGGTGATTTGGTCATTCCTCTCTTTGCAAGTTATGAAATCCAAGATATCCGGATGGTCCACACGTAGTACTCCCATGTTTGCTCCTCTTCTCTTCCCACCTTGTTTGATTACGTTAGTTGCAGCATCGAATACTCTCATGAACGAAATTGGTCCGGAGGCGACTCCTCCCGTACTACCTACCCGTGCACCTCTCGGTCTTAACCTGGAAAATGAAAATCCGGTTCCGCCTCCACTTTTATGAATGATAGCCGCGTGCTTAACTGATTCAAAAATCCCTTCCATGGAGTCATCTACCGGAAGTACAAAACAAGCCGACAGTTGCTGAATCTCTGTTCCAGCATTCATCAGAGTGGGAGAGTTAGGCATAAAATCACGGCTTAACATTATCTCTAGGAATTCTTTTTTTGCTGCTTCGATATTCCCACCGTAGTTACCATCAGCCAGAGCGATGTTTCCAGCCACTCTATCAAACAATTGCATTGGTGTTTCGGTTACATTCCCATCAGCATCTTTGCATAAGTATCTTCCTTCAAGAACTTTAAGTGCATTTAGGCTCAGCTTGCAGTCATCGATGATTCCCATAAGTGATTTAGCTTCACGAAGTTCCTTCCTCTTTTCGCGATAAAGTATAAACGACTTAGCGGTTTTAGCGTGTCCTTCTTCAATCAGTATTTTTTCAATGAGATCCTGAATTTGCTCCACGGAAGGGATGTCCTCTTCCAATAACCCCAAATAGTCAACTACCTGATCCGCTAATTCTTTAGCCATCTCATAGTCATTCCCGCCTACTGACTGAGCGGCTTTGAATATGACCATAGCAATTTTGTCAGGATTAAAATCAACGATTCTTCCGTCCCGTTTACGTATTTGTTTTATCATTGTTTCCTCCACATTAGGGTAGTTATGGACATAGAATAATTTTTCCACCTTCCCCCTTTGAATTTACTTGCAGTGTCAATTTAAGTGGAAAACTCTTTAAATAGTTTACAGTAGTAGTATATGTATCTTGGAATAGTGATATTACAAAAGAGACATTTTTCACCCCTCTCCTGAGTTAACCTTTTAAACTCTTGGTCTTTTCCAAGAGCTATGTGGTGGTTACTGCTCTTTAAAAGCCTGTACTTTTTTCTTCCGGCGTACTTTGCTAATATGTCTCCGGTATTATTCAGGTGGCTACCTCTGTTGAACAAGCCAATTCACCAAGAGAAGCTAGGAGCACATAAGACCTGGAGAGGTATAATTGTGGCTACGGTCATTGGTACTTTAACTTTTGCTCTGCAAAAATATGCCTACACTCAGGGGTTCATCAGCTTAGCTTTGATTGATTATGGGGGGTTTTCAATTTTTTTGGGAACACTGTTAGGGTTCGGAGCAATGGTGGGAGATGCTTTTAAGAGCTATTATAAGAGAAAGGCGGGGATTCAACCAGGCTATCCCTGGCTGCCTTGGGACCAATTGGACTTTGTAATTGGGGGGTTATTGTTTGGTATGCTCCTATACGTACCTTCGGCGGAAGTAGCATTGGCATTGCTACTCATGAGCCCTCTACTGCATCTAATGGTTAATTATATTGGATATTTACTGAAGATTAATAAGAGCAGGTATTAACATCGGGTCCTGTTAGTTGCCCTGAACGGAACGAAGTGGAGTGAGAGCGCAGCATGATGCGTAGCAAAGCAGAGCAAGTTTTGGGTTTAGGAAAGCCCCCTTTAAAATATTAATTTATTAGTAGTAACAACCAAAAGGTTTATAAAGATAATAACTATTATAACTATTTATAGTCATATGGAAAGACCACATTATATAGGTAAAATTGAAGATTTAGATAGTTTAGGAAATGTTTCAGGAGATTTACCTCAAAGGAAAGTAGTTCCATATAGATGTTCTGATGGTTTATCAGGATTAGTTTTAAAAGAATACACTATGGAAGAAAAAGGGAAAGTCGCTCCTACTAGAGGAGATATAGTTGATGTGCATATGTTATTGAGAGATGAGCTTGAAAAAGGAAATATGAATCCTCTTTCTGGAATGGGATTTTCAATTTTGTCTAGCGGTATATTAAATGTGTGTAGGTGGGATTCAGAATATATTGATGTTATAGTTCCACAAATATATACTCTTAAAAAGGGTTTATGGATGCCTCAAAAAGTAGAAACAGTAGGTGCTTTTTGCAGTGGAGAAAAAAGAGTATATGACCATGAAAATAATGCGTGGTTAAGATTTCTTAGTTCCGAAAGAACTGATCAGGATAAATCAACCTATCTAAATGATTTTCTTACAGAATAATTCTTTTGAGTGTAAGCGTAAGTCAGGATGCTTTCCGTTAAAAGCCCAAAATTGCAACTAACAGATATCAAACCATTCTTCTAGACATCCGGTAATACTGTAACTGCCTAGCCAGAGAATAAACTGCCACTACTCCGTTAGCTAGATAAGTAATGGATATTAAAGAAGAGGTTAGAGGAATTACTGCTGGAAGGTATAGCACTAGCAGGAGCAGAGTAATTGTGCGGGTGAACAAAACCGGAGCTTTACATTTAGATAAAAAATAGATCCCCTGCGCTAACGAGAACAATCCCGAGATGATATAGACAAAATATTCTTGGGTAAACCATCCTATTTTTATGAGGGCGAGGAGGGTGATCAAACCATCTCCTATATGGTCATAATACTCGCCAAATTTAGAAGGAATGGAAACTCGGGCGATAACCCCGTCTAAAGCATCAGCGATTAAGTGCAGAAGCACAAATAAAGCAAACAGGAAATGATTGCTAAAGAGGAAATATACTGCCAGCAAGCCGAACACCAAAGAAATAGTAGTCATAAGATTAGCACTGATTCCTATTTTTAGGAAGAATTTGCCTACCCGGGAAAATTTTCTGGTTCGGTATTCCTGGCCCCAGCGGAGAAAATTCTTAAACAGTTTATCCATCTATGTTTAAACCTCGCGTATCTATACTTTTTCCTGTAACAGGCTCTGTCCTGAATCAGACCTAATGGGTAGTTATGGCCATCGCAGCAAGACAGTGCTCTATCATGAGCTCTGTAGAAAGTCTCGTTCGGGTGCTCGACTTGCTTGCTCAAAGCATCGAGCACCGTGT
>JACRPJ010000022.1 GCA_016213985.1 Candidatus Woesearchaeota archaeon | reverse complement strand
AATTACCCGCAGCGGGGTAACTGCGGCTTTGCTTAAGACGAATGGTATAAAAGTAATCCCGGAAAAAGCTATTGGAAACAAACTTCATAATTGCACCTCTCCGCCTTTCGTGGTCTGGAAAACATTATCAATCTCGTCAGCGACAATTTCTATTTTTGGCTCAGGGGCCTGCTGCGCCGCTTGCTCGTACTGAGTGAACAAATACCGGGGCAGAAAAGCTTTGTAATAATACTGATAGAACTCAATGATATTAAAGTAAGCAATAAGATCTTTGAATTCCTCTCTTAATTGGCTGATGAGATGTTTTATCCTGGTCTTATCTGGAGACTCTATGTCCACCTCCATATTCCAATCACCAATGGTCTTGTTTACTTGTACTACCTCTTTCAATTTTAAGAAATAATCCAGCATCTGCGTTTCTCTTTCCTGACTGATGTTATGTAAAGTCAAGAACAAACGGAATTTAGAAATTCCTAACTTATTGGTATCCATTACATACTTAAATCCTTTGATTATTTTCCTTTTCTTTAGGTTTTTAATTACCGAAGCAGCGGTCTTGATGTTTATCTCCGATACTTTAGCTAAGTGGGATAATCTCAGTTTTGGATTATTGAGCAAATGTTTCATCACCTCCATCTCATTAGCATTGAATATAGCTACCTCTCTGTCTCCACCTACAATGATTTCTTGGTCGATATTAATAAACAAGTTAGGATTTTTTGCCAAATAAGAGCGGGGATAAATGGCTTAATTTCCTAATAATCTCTATTTTGTCATGCTCGCTGATATATCCACCTTTAAAATAAACCCGAAATAATATCAATCCAAAATAAGAATAGTCAAAGATGCAGTGGGGATTATAGACTATCCCTTCCCTATCCATCACTTTTAGCATATATTTTAAGCGTTGGGGGCTTTTCTTTAATAAAAAGGCTACATCTTTGATTTTTGCTCGTCCATTCTCGGAATATAAGTACAATAAATCACTATTTATGCCAACCATAAGGGCATTATTTTTTGTTTATTTATAAATATTTTGCAAAAAATGGAAAAAAATAAAAAAATGATAAACCAAATATTTAAATATAGGAAAGATTACACTTTGTAACATGGTCACTGTACTTACCAGGGAAGGGATTTTTGATGCTGCTATAATGTATTTTCATAAGGTTTCCCTGGCTCCTAGGCCAAAAGCATTAAAGGAAGGCATATCAGAATGCCATCATGCTTCTAATCAAAAGAATATAGGCACCATCTGGGTGTACAATGGTGATTTGGTCCAGGAAAATGCCCTAGAACAAGAGATTATTGTGAAGCGTGAAAAAGGCATAGTAGAAACGCAGGCAGTGCCTTATTTAGAAGATTTGGTTGATTACGTAGCGCGTGAAGAAGATGAGGATCATGTGTATCTAATTAATACCTCCAAAAAGAAAGCCAGCAAAGTAAAAGGGGGATTAAGGAATTATGATCGAAATGTAGATATTAGCACTTTAGAGAACCAGCTTCCAGATAATTTTTTGTCCCGGGATTGCTCAGTGCCTAAAAATAAAGTAGGAAGTAGAACCGACGCGGCTATGCTTTCTGCCTATCTTATGAACCTTCCCCCCTGTAGCGATGATTCTGAGGTTCGCGTTATCGCCATCAAGGAGACTAAGTATAGTAACACCAAACTGGGTAAGTTAACCGAATTTGGTCCGGGAGGATATCTACATCGGGAAGTCTTCTTTGAGAAGAGGCCTCACCATAATGGCCCATACTTTCACGAAAAGAAAAATCTAGTGGGAATATATAGAGAGTACGAACCCAAGGAAGGCAAAGCTGAGCTTAAGTCAGAGAGTTATGTTTCTCTCAGCCCGGACGGAGGAATTACTTATACCCCCCTCCACCAAAAAAGCCCTAACCACTCGAACATATCCCGTTGGACCTACACCTCTCTCTAAGCTGCTCAGAGAGAGGGACAATTTTTACTGTATCGTTGCACTAAAAATCAACCACTCCAAGTATTCGTGGGCAACTAACAGGAATTCCGATGTTAGCTTCAATTGGCGGGCTCGCTCTAAAAAATCATATCTTCTCGAAATCCTAAATCATGGGTGAATAGCCAATCAAATGTTCTATACCATTGAGTAGGACATACTATTTCAGGAATAACTTTTTTCCATCTATTTATAGTTTCATCATTAAAAGCAGAAAGTATGTAACCGATGAACTGGTTTGTAACTTCTCTAGCGTCCATTTGATGTATTGGCTTAACTCCGAATTGGACTCTACACTCAATGCATTCTCTATATTCTGGGATTTCTTTTATTTTAGCTATCGTCTTAATGCACTCTTGATAAAACTGTTTCATCTCATCAGGGTCGGTTAAGGTATATATTGCTGTATTCATAGCATGTTTTTTAGGTTCAAGTTTTTTCATTGTAAATCTTTTCATTCAAACGCTCGCTTACTTTGGATTTTTCGAACATAAGCTGTTTTTGTCTAAAATAAAGTTGGTTAGATTTTAAGAGTATGTATTAATGAAGTTGTATACAACCAGTGTAATTGGTTTTCACATACCCCTGCGGTGTTATGCTCCCCGTCGGTTACGAAGAAAAGAAAGAGCATGCCGCTAGTCTATGACCAGCAGTGGGCGATTTGCGCTGGACTTTCGACATATTTAAATAACTTCCATTAATCCATTTGATCATTAAATGGTTTTTGACTAATCATGCAATACAAGAAACTTACTTTGGATCCTTTCCAGGAACAGGCGATTAATGCTATAGAAAATAATCAATCAGTGGTAGTCTCTGCTCCCACCGGCAGCGGAAAGACGTTAACAGCCGACTTTATAATTGAAAAACACAAAAATGATAACTTAAGAATAATTTATACTGCTCCGATTAAAGCGCTTTCTAACCAGAAGTATCGTGATTTTTCCCAGGAATACGGAAAAGAGAAGGTAGGATTAATGACTGGAGATATAGTCATCAATCCCTCAGCAAAGATTCTGATCATGACCACAGAAATTTACCGAAATATGGTGGTGAGCAATGATGAAATGGTTAAAGACATTGCCTACGTTATTTTCGATGAAATCCATTTTATTAATGATATAGAAAGAGGGTATGTTTGGGAGGAATCAATCATTTACAGCCCAGAATCAGTAAGATTTTTGTGCCTTTCGGCAACTATCCCCAATGCGGAAGAATTCAGCCACTGGATCAAAGCGATTAAATATCATCCGGTAAAGACGGTCATTTCCGAGGAAAGGCCGGTCCCGCTGCAAATGCTGTTCTATGATTATGAATGGAGATTAACCTCGCTGGACAAGATTAAGTCAGCAGTGGACGATCCGGAATATAAGAGAATGCGCCGGCAAAAAAGCACTAAGCGTTTTCGGATTCCTGCTCCTGAACACACTGCATTGATAAAAGATCTGGGGAGAGATAAGCTCCCCTGCATTTTTTTCGTTTTCTCCAGAAGCGACTGTCAGAGAAAAGCGGTAGAGCTGGCACGCAAAAATTTATTCCCTAAGAACTACCAGACCGTACAGTTGCTTAATGATAAATTAAAAGATGCACCTAGTGAAATAACCCGATTATCTTCCACTCGAATGCTAAAAGAGACGCTTCCGTTTGGAATTGCTTTTCATCATGCCGGGCTGCTTCCGGTTATTAAAGAAACTATTGAAGAATTATTTACCCAAGGGCTAATCCGGGTTCTTTATGCTACGGAAACGTTTGCGGTGGGAATTAACATGCCTGCCAAGACGGTATGTTTCGACGGCCTGCGTAAATTTGACGGAATTAATTTCCGCTCGCTTACCACTAAAGAATTCTTTCAGATGGCCGGAAGGGCAGGAAGGAGGGGCATAGACAAAATTGGCTATGCCATAAGCATGATTTTCAGGCCGAACTTTAACTATCCCGAAATTAAAAGAATAACTTTAAGAGATATTGAGCCGATACGCTCGCAGTTCCGGCTTTCAGTAAATACAACCTTAAATTTAATCGATCAGAACACTCCAGAAGAAATCGAGCACATCTTAAGATTAAGCTTCTGGTCGTACCAAAAATTCGGGGATAAATTCGCTAAGATTCCATACAAAGTGCTGATGGCCCGCTATGACAGCATTGTCCGCAAACTAAGTTCATTGGATTATATCAAAGAGGGCAAGCTAACTGAGAAAGGGAAGTTCTCTTCAAAAATATTTTCTGATGAAATCACTATGGGAGAAATTTTTGCTACAGATATAGTGTCTAAACTTGATGAGTACTACATTTTATTACTGTTAGCGGCATTGGCGTATGAGTGCAAAAGTTTCTTTGAGGTGTTAGAGCAGACTAATCTGCTGGAAGGAGATTTAATAAGATTCTTTACTCAGATATTGGATAAAATCGGGCAGGTGAAGAAGGCGTCGATGGATTTTATGGTTATCCGCAAGATGGAGAACTGCGAAAGAATAATGAAACGGGCGCTGGAAGGGATATATTTGCTATAACCAATTTACAATCTTTTTTCTTTTTCTTCTACCAACTGCTGGATAAACTCATCTATTTTCGCTTCGAATTTAAC
Source organism: Candidatus Woesearchaeota archaeon (assembly GCA_016213985.1). Lineage (GTDB taxonomy): Archaea > Nanobdellota > Nanobdellia > Woesearchaeales > GW2011-AR9 > JACRPH01. The sequence continues at coordinate 708 of JACRPJ010000022.1, read as the reverse complement.
TTCTCCGGCTCTGGTTCTTACCGCCAGAGTTTTCTTTTCTACCTCTTTATCTCCAATAGTTACAATATAATTGACTTTTTCTAATTGCGCATCCCGAACTTTCTTGCTAATGGTCTCAGCTTGGGCGTTAATCTCAGCTCTTATTCCTACATCCAAGAGCTTTTTCACTATCTCCTGAGCAAACTTGATATTACGATCATTGACAGTTATTACTTTAACCTGAACCGGAGAAAGCCAGAGGGGCAAGTTACCACTAGTATGCTCTAATAAAATTCCCATAAACCGTTCTAACGAACCATAAATGGCGCGGTGGAGCATAACCGGTCTTTTCTGCTTTCCGTCTCTGTCTGCATATTCCAACCCAAACCTTTCCGGCATGGCAAAGTCTAACTGAAGGGTTGAGCATTGCCAGTTCCTGCCTAAGCTATCCTTCACGTGGAAATCGATCTTTGGGCCGTAGAAAGCTCCTTCTCCTGCATTGATTTTATATTTCATTTTGCTCTTTTTCAGCGCCTCTTCTAGAGCTTTTTCTGCTTTGTCCCAGAATTCATCACTACCAATCCTTCTTTCCGGGCGGGTGGACAACTCTACATGATCAAAAGGCAAGTTAAATTTCTGGAAGATTTTTTCAGTGAGATCAATAACACTCTTAATCTCTTCTCCTAACTGTTCTTCTGTGCAAAAAATATGGGCATCATCCTGGGTAAA
>JACRPJ010000019.1 GCA_016213985.1 Candidatus Woesearchaeota archaeon | reverse complement strand
TTGAGGATAATAACTTTCTGGATCAATTACCTCTTTCTCTTTCCATTTCTGGCTTGCTTGCAGCAATTTCTTAAAAGAGCCATAATACGCGATTAATATCTCCAACACATACCCGCTGAACCCCCCCAGGTAAGATTCTGCTCCGTATAATCTATTTGCTTTACAAAATTGTTTGGTTAATCTTATCTCATCTTTAAGAGGTTGAGTGTGTTTATTTACCCATTTCGAGTGCAGGGGAGATAAGTCAGTGATATTTTTAGCTGACTCTGCTCGGTTTACTTTCAGAATGGGGATAACTTCAAAATCGATTCCTTCAAAATGTAGTTGAAAATAATCTCTGCTGCCATGGAGCTTTTTTATTTTTTGGGAGGGAAAAGCTCTTTTAAGGCACTTTTCCAAAAAGTTTGGCAAGCGTTCTGACTGTGAAGCATGTTTTATATAGTTAAACTGTACGAATATATCCACATCGTGGCTTCCCGATAACCAGGTATCCTTAGCCCCGCTGCCTCCTAGTATTGCCTTGGCTTCTTTTAACTTAGAATTAAGTTTTGAAATGAATGAAGTTATAGTTAATTCGAACCTTTTTCTTTCTTCCGTACTGGGTTTTATCTGCGTTAATATCTGCGTTAAGATTTCCTGCATTTTATATCTTCCTAAATTCATTTTCTATCTCTTTTTCAATATCTTTTCCTTCTTTTTCTAATTTGTGGATGTCTTTAATGATTGTTCTCTTTATTTTTTCTCTAAAGATCTTGATCAAAATGGAAATGCCTATGAATAGTCCTAGGATGATTAAAGGGATAACGCTAATTCCTTTGGATAGTTCTGCACCGAAGTAGGTTAAGATTATCGTTTCTACCCCAAATCCCAGGGTAGAAATAAGGTTAAATCTCCAGAATTTGAGGTTGGTCAATCCGGCGGCAAAGCTGATTAGGTCATTGGGAAATAGCGGAGCCACTCTGGCTATGAATACCGCCCAGGCTTTGTTCTTGCGAAAGAAGAGGCTAAAATGGATTATTTCTTTTTTGGCAAATAACTTCTCAGCTAATTCTTTCCCATATCTGCGGGAAATCATAAACACAATAGCCGAACCTAAGAATGCCCCGATAAGGCTATAAATCAACCCAAATACCGGGCCGAAAATGAACCCAGCTACCACATAAATCAGTTCGGTGGGAATGAAGGGAACAATATTGTCAACGGTTTGCAGCAGTACTAAGACTAAGGGAGCAATGGCCCCAAAACTGGTTATGAGCTCTTTGAGTACAGCAGGATTATCTAGGAAGCTGTGGGTCCAAGGCGAACTAGACAGAAGATAACATGCCCCAACAAGAAGCAGTATAAATATCCCCACTTTGACGAATTTAACCACTTTGTGGCTTTTCAACCTGTCCCTTTTTTTCATACACCCCAGCAAACTTTTGGAGTATATAAAATTTGTTTAAAAGAAGGGGTAACAAAGTTACTCATAAAGTGGTACTGTACTAGCGAAGATTTTTTAAATCAAACTAGACTTTTAGGGGGATATGTTCATGCTAAGAGCCAAAGTAAATTGCTTTAAATGTGGGTGTTCAGTGGATAAAAACGAGACCTATCTGGCGCAAACCACTGAGAGGGAGAATCGTTATGAATGTTACAGTTGTTTTAAAAGCAGCCGTTCGGCTAAGAGGGATTTGTTCTGCGGCAGGTGCAAGTACAAGTTCAAAGCCAGGGTACCAATATGCCCTTACTGTAGCAAAAGCGATGAGGTCATTGATGGAAATTTGTCGTTGCATGACCTGTTATAGGATAAGTTCAGTTATAGGAAAAGTTTAAATTTAGAGCACTGCTTCTAGTATTTATGTTCGATTTTAGAAATAAGTTCTCTTGGAAGTTTTATACCGGAATCGTATTAGTAGTCCTAAGCTTGATAATAGGAGGAGTTACCAAAATTTTATTGCTCTTGTATTTTGACGACCTCTTCTGGCGCTGGCTTAACCTTACTCTGTATGTCCTTTCCTGGCCCCTGCTGATATGGGGAGCATGGTGGGTAGGAAAAGAATACCTGGAGAAAGTCAAGAAATATGCCGATTACAAGTTTTACCACGAGTCTCTTAAAAGGGGAACTGCCCACGTTTATAGCTTAACCAAAGAAAAAACCCAAAAGTTACGCGACCATGCCCAAGGAAAGACTCACCAGTTGAGGGACAACGTTAGAAAGAAATTAAAGCGACTAGAAACAGTAAATTCCAGGCTCTTCAGGAAATCAAGGTAACTCGGAAGACCTCTTTTTGTGGCATATGTGCCGGTAAATAAGGTAGAGCCCCACAATTAAAATTATGATTGCCGTTGGCACAGAAATATATTCAGAGTATTGTCTTACCATAGCCCAATTCTCCCCTAGCTTTAATCCCAAGTACGCTAAGAAAGTGTTCCAGAGAGTTGCCCCAATCAGGGTATAGACACAGAATTTCTTTAGGTTCATTCTTCCAGTACCTGCGGGAATGGAAATAAGATGCCTGACTACTGGTATAAACCTGCTTATGAGCACGGTTATTTCCCCTTTTTTATTGAACCAGCTCTGGGTTCTCTGCAGGTCATGCTGATCAAGCAAAAGGTATCTGCCATATCTTAGCACTACTGCTTCTCCACCATATTTCCCGATATAGTACGATATCAATGAACCTATAAGGCTACCCAACGAGCTGCAGATGATCACTAAATAAAAACTGAACTCTCCTCTTGTCACTAAGAATCCGGCGAAGGGCATTACCAGCTCAGAAGGAACAGGGGCAATCATGCTTTCCAGCATCATTAGGAAGAATACTCCAAAGTATCCCAAGGTGGAGATAGTTTGGGTAGCTAAGTGACCAATGGCGGATAATGCTCTGGTTATAAATAGCATAGATTTAGGGGACGAGGAAGTGGTTTATAATGCTTTCTGAAGAGTAAGCGCCAGCGCCCAGACTTTCTAGCAATTTTGTTTGCTTTTGAACTGGGAATCCCAAAGGGACAGGTTCTCAGGCAACTTCTTCTTAAGGCATCGAGTTTTTTGATGCAACTTTTTCTTAAAAAGTTGCTTCAAGACCTGCGCAATATTCCCCAACGGGGAGCCCGGAGGCTCTGCCTCCCGCTGCCAGGTTATGCGACGCTGGCGTTATGTATACATATACTTTGTTCGTTTTATAAAGTTTTAGGTGAGATTTATCTAGTCTATCACCACAAAGTATTTAAAATAGCGTTTGCTCGAGAAATCTATGGGATTTTTTAGCAGATTATTTGGTGGACGAGAGCAGATGCAAGAAGCGGCTTTGCCTTCTCCCGAGCTTAAAGATAATAAAGATCTGATGTGGAGTAGGATTAGTGAGGCTTTGTCCTATATCGACAATGAACTGCGCCCGGAATTGGTAAGGGCCCAGCAGAAGAAATGGATAAGGGCAACTTTCTCGGATTTCAGAAACTTTCACCTGAAGATTAGAGATGGAAGAATCAGAGTAGAAAGAGAAGCAGCGAGGTTAGAGGCAGTTCCACTTACCAATCCCCTATTTCAGGAATATTCCCGCAACATAGTTGCTTTAACGATAAAACTGTCTATGGAATTAAAGTTGGTCGAGGATCAATTGCAGGGAGAAAGGAACATAAATGAGATTACTTCCCACCTAAGTGAAGGCATCAACATTTTTGATGACTTAAAGAGTTATTGGGTTTCTAGGGTAAGAAAGCAGTCTATTCTGACGTTGGTTATGTTGGTTATTATTCTGACGTTGGTTGGTTATTATAGTATTTGTTCTTGCACAAGAAAAGCTACGCGTTTCTTTGTGTCAAAAAGGCTTCATCCAGCACCTAAAAATGCTGGTTTTCGTTTTTTTGTCCACAATAAAGTATATAAACCCTCAAATTAATCTTATTCCAAAAGAGGAAAGATGAGAAAATTACCATTTTACTTAGTTTTGTTCGTATTAGTTGCAGCTCTAGTTACTCTTATTGTGGTTAAGAGCGAAGTGAGAGTATTAAGCACAGGAGCGGCAACTGCTTCCGGGGATCCCCTAACCAGCTTACAATTGCAGATTAATGCTGTTCAAGAGGGTTTTAAGGAACTGAAAGAACGGGTAAATGCTTTGGAAACTAATGATATAGACATCAACCAGAAGTTAGAAGACCTCTTCAGTAACCTTCAATCTTTGTCATCTAGATTGGACGAAATTAAACCGGAGGATCTACACACTTTTAATACTGGTTTAGCTAGTCTGCAGCAGGACATTAAAAATGCTACTGCTCAGGTTGATATCCTTCAACAGGATCTGGAGGAGAAATCTGGAACGGGATTCTTTACCTATCTGCTATGGGTACTATTGGGGGTCGCGATTATAGTGAGCATAGGGTACTATTTTAAAGATAAGCTTCTGTATCTATTTAAGCCCTCTCCTACCGCCCGTTCCGTGCCGCGAGACCTTCATAATCATATCACCCAAAAGATAAGAGAAGGAAAAAAGTATGCTCAGATAAAAGAAGGACTGAGCCGTTCCGGGTGGCCTGATGAAGAGATCGAATGGGCTTATAGGGAAACCCTCCGCCACAATTACGCCAAGTATTTGCAAAGGAGCGTGCCTTCCGCGTCGGCCGGGTTAGCAGACAGAAACAAACTAATTGCCATAGGAGTGTTTAGCGTTGTTCTGGTGATTACAGTTATACTGTTCCTTAGCGGAACTTTAGGCCAAGCCATTTATTTTCAGAAGCTGATTGGTGGCACGACCAACGCTACTTCCGGAGAAGTTACTTATTCAGTAGAATGCACTCCTCCGCACCTGCTTAATCCAGAGCAGAATGGTTGTTGTTTAGACGTGAACAATAATAATGTATGTGATAACTTGGAGAAGGAAACAGCATTAATCCAAAAGCTGGCAAATAAGACTTCTATGCTAGAAGCTAAGAAATGCCGTGATAGTCGTCAGTGTGGATCAAACCTGTGCATCAATGGGCTCTGCTCTCCGCTGAGTTCTATCTATAATACAAATCCGGCTCGAGATTCCTGTGCTAAGGTCTGTAACTTTTATAATCTCGATGTCCTGACCAGTGACGGGGAAAGTTATACTATTAAGCCAAAAGAAAGCAGCTATACTGCAGCAGGAGCATTGGATTGGACCATCTTAAGTGCGCCGGACCATTGCATCGAAGAGTCGGCCGTAGTTCCAATCGAGGTTGTTAAGAAGAAATTGAGCAAAACCTTGATCAGAGAGGTTATTACCCTCAAAGAAGGTCAGACCAGCAAAGTGCTCACTCACCCTTATGCTCCCAAATTGGCTTTTACTTTAACCATCGATCATATTTATGAAGTGTGTGCAGAAGATGCTAATCAGCTGCGTTTATTGGTGGAAAAATATAAAGCCCTGGATTTGAGTCTAAAAGCTAAGGATTAGAATTTAATAATTCCTATTAAGAGAAAATTATACCATCTATCTTATCCTTACTACTTCCAAATTCTTGGGAGCAACAGTTTCGATTCTATACTGCTTGTGGATTGAACTGGCCAAATCCAGGCATCTAGATGATTCTCCATGTAGCACAACCACTTTTCTCGGCTGTGGATTACATCTTCTTACAAAGTTCATCAGCTGTTTTCTGTCACTGTGGTTGGTGATTTCTACTTTGTGCACGTCCATTTTTATGCTTAGCAACTGTTGTTTTCCATTCTCTCTGAACATGATATCTGTCTCACCATTTTTAACCCTGTACCCCAAGCTTCCCGGGGGCTGGTAGCAGGAGAAGATCAAAGAATGTTTGCTTCCCTCGGCCAATCCTTTAAGGTATTCTACACTAGGTCCACCAGTGAGCATACCCGAGGTTGCTAAAATTAAACAAGGTCCTTCCTCCAGCATAACCTGCTTACGTTCTTTAGGCGAGCCTATTCTTTTGAATATCCTAGACATGAATGGATTATTCTCTTTGTGAAATATCTGCTGTCGTATGTTTCTATTAAGGTATTCTGGATAGGCAGTGTGGATTGCAGTTACATCCCACAGCAAGCCATCAAGATAAACGGGGGCCTGGGGAATATTTCCTTCTCGCATCAGCCTCTCTACAATGATCATTACTTCCTGTGCTCTTCCTGATCCGAGAACCGGCATCAGCACTTTACCTCCGCGCTCGAAGGTTTTTTTAACAACGTCAATCATATAGTCATCGGCTTCCTGCTCGGACATGATATTCTCTTTTCCACCATAAGTTGATTCTATCATCAGAGTTTCAACACGCGGGAATTGGGTGTTGGCCGGCTCTAATACATTCGTGCGGGCATATTTCAAATCTCCAGTATAAACTAGATTATGCAGCCCGTTTCCAATATTTAGATGAATGACAGAGCTGCCTAATACATGCCCGGCATTGTAGAAAGTCAGGCGTACATCGGGGGTAATATCATTAACCTCATCGTAATCCAAGCAGATGGTATGCAGCACCGTGTTCCGGATTTCTTCAGTATCATAAATGGGATCTTTTCCTTCATTACGCTGAATTTTGATCATATCTAATTGCAACAGTGCCATTACATCTCTGGTTGGTTCGGTACAATACACCGGACCTTTATACCCAAACTTGAATAAATAAGGAACGAGTCCACAATGATCTAGGTGGGAATGAGATATAATCACGGCATCTAACTCACTAATATTCAGCTCGGGGGCGTCTAAATAGGGATAACTCTCTGGTCCTTCTTCGCTGGCATCTATACCACAATCCAATAATATCCTTGACTCAGGAGTCTGCAGCAACAGGCAGCTCCTTCCTACTTGGCGTGCTGCTCCCAAGAATGATACCCTTACCCATTCGTGTTTTTTCTCCCTGAGCCAGCCGTCATAAACGCGATGTCCAGTTTTATCTAAGAACTTTTTACGATAATCAGCATTTTCGTACAAAACCGAACGGATGCTTTCTATCAGCTTAGAACGGATGGGAGGGATTCTTTTAATTAGTGGTACCCACAGGATTTTGGTCCGTATGTCTCTTAATAGTTCCCCCTCTTTTCCGATCACTAAGCCGGGCTTGTCAGCGTGAATGTACACCAAAGAACGTGGAGGATCAAAAATAAGTTCTTGTATCCCTGCTTCTTCGGGAATGATTTTCTTAATCTCTTTTTCTGCTTTTTCTAGTTCTAAGCATAACAAGGGATCCGGACGCAGTTCGATTCTCTTCTTAAACTGCTGCACCGCTGCTTTGACCGTTCCGTTATTGTCTAAGAAATAGTTCTTGTCTTTGGTGTACAGGACAATGTTAGCCCCCTCAAATGCTGCATCAGAAATTTTATCTTCCGGCAAAATCTTTATTATTTCTTTTAGTATATCTGCCATAATCGTAAACCTCTTGCAAATGAGTTAAAACTTAGGGTAACGAAAACTCGCCTGCTCGAAGCTACAAGAAATGAAACTAACGATTTCATTTCTGTACAGAAAGCTATGCTTTCTTGTATCCACGGACTAAAGTCCGTGGCTTTACGCTTCTGGCTTACCTTGGCGAGTTTTCGGAACAAGGAAATTTCCAATTTCCTGTTCAGAAAGCGAAAAGCTTTCTTGAACAGAAATTTCGGGCTGAAGCCCGAGGCTTTATACCCGAAATTTCTTGTAACTACATTTTGTAGCCACCTTCTTTTGCCCTTTTGGGCTAAATTTGTAGGGCATTTTTATTTAACCATTTCTTTTAGTTTTGGATAAATTCTTTTGGTGAATTCTACGACTTTTTCCGCATATATTTTATCTAAGATAGTCCCATAGTAAATCATCCCGTTCCTGAAAAATCGCATTTGATCAGCGAATTGCACATCTCTTTCATCAAAACTAAGAATCCTCATGAAAGAGACTTCTGCTTCATGAGCTCCAAAGCCAGAAGCATTATACCCTTCTAAAAGCATTTTTGCCCTGATCAGTTCCATTAATATGTCATAGCATGATTTTATGAAATCATTGGCATTATTATCATTTAATTTGAGCTTTTGTATTTTTTCTAATAAATTATTATAGCTGTTTTCAGATTCTTTAATCAGAAATTCTGCCCTAGATTTGTCTACACTCTGTTTTCTGACAATATTTTCTTTTATAAATTCATCAAATTTTCTTATTCCTTTCATAGCTCAACCCCGCCGATAAGTATAATCCCGTTGCACAAATTTTCTTTCAAACGTTTATGAATGTTCTTGAATGAATCATAACAATTCAGGTTTATTTTTCTCTCCAGCAGTTGTTCATATTTTGCTACATCAATTAGTTTATCTTTCCTGCCAACCACGGCAATATCTATGTCGGAATTGATGATATCCTCCCCTCTGGAATAGCTTCCGAATAAGATTATCGTTGCTCCGGCAAACTCTTTTTCCAGAAAATCTGCTAGTCCTGACTCGTAAATCTGTTTTAAGTTGTCTGCTCTTTTAAGCTGCATTACTTTATGGTGATCTCTATTTAACCCAATAGACCACCTTTTTGTTTCTTTGTCCTGCTGTATTTTGAGTAAGTTCTCTTTTTCTAAATAGGGGAGTGCTTTCATTACCGCTGGTTGTGTAACTTCTAAGAAATTTGCTATCTGCCTTTGGTTTAATGATATTCCTGCTTTTACAAATAAAAGCTTTAAAATCTCCTGCTGAAGATTAGTTAACTTTAGTTTATATATCTTTACCATAGTTAAGAGATATTTATTTTAGTTTATATATCTTTTGGTCCTGGTGACTACAATTTAGGTGTTTTCAAATGATTTCTTTAAAGTGAGGATAAGTTATTTTTTCATTTTGAGCTGAATTGATGAGGGATTTTATTTATAAATCTCTTATCTTCCCACCCAACACTCACCCTAAACTATCTTCTTTCTCAAAAAAGAACCAAAACTCCCCCACGAAATTATATAACACCACCGAAGCTATTATTTTAAGAAATTTTTATAAACAACGGGGCGAACCGCAGGTTCAGCAGCCCCGTTGTCTAGTGGACTAGGATGTCCGGCTCTGGACATAAAGGTCCATAACGAGCCCTTTATCAACCCACGGAAACGTGCGAGAGTCACCTGAAGACCGCGGTTCGAAGCAAGTTACGCCCACGCGTAATTTGAGAATTTCCGCGCGGGGCTAATTTTATGTTTGAAAGTAGCTTTCTTATCAGAATCTAATTTCCAGTTCGCGGTTAGAATCTTTCTTCTCCTAAAGTTCTTAAAACGTATTTAATTTCTTCAATCGTTTTCTGTTGATTTTTTTTCTCTGACATTCGAACAACCTTAATTAGTAAATCCCGAAGTTCTTCAACTTTAAGCACTTTTAATTTATATCCGTCAGTAATGAAGTAAAAACGATATTTTTCATATTTGATTTCTTTAATTAAGATCTTTCCCACTACCCCCACTTCTTTTCCTTTGTGAGGATTTTCTTCTAGCGTTTCCAGTAAATCTAATATTTGATTGCCTTCGGCTTCGCTAAATTTTTTTTTGAGTTCTTGAATGAAGAATTGAGTGAATACTATTTCGGCCATTCTTACCGCTTCAGCTTCTTTCTAGCTTCTTCTATCGTCAGGCAATTACTCGTGTCCATCAATAATTCCTGCAGCTGTCTTTCTTTGGCGTTATGGAGTAATTTAGCCAGTATCTCGTCGTAGGTTTCCCCTTTGTTTCCAAATTGTTTTATTTGATCCCGAATCTCCGTAGATACCGCAATAGTCGTGGCCATATCATATCAATCCTCCTAACATAATGATTATAGTAAATATATCCATTATATTGGTTATATTTAAATCTTTCTGTAGAATTTCCGCGCGGG
>JACRPJ010000008.1 GCA_016213985.1 Candidatus Woesearchaeota archaeon | reverse complement strand
TCCAGAACTTCTTTCTTTTTTTGTTGGTAAAGCCGGGGATAAATCTCTCCAAAGCATTCCAGAATATTATTTAGGCTTGGGCCTTTAATGTAGGCTTGCCCATTCTCTCTTTTGATTAGTTTATTATTTTTTGATTCTTTCTCTATTTCAGGATCGAGCAGCAAGGGATAGTAAATAACCTCATTTGGGTCCAGCCAAAGCTCATTCAACTCTCCAAAGATGGTTTTAGATAGCGGTGTATCCATTCATTTTACCCTGCCCGGCTTAACCCTCCTGCTCAGTCTGATTCTGAATCCTGCCTAATAGTAGCCACAATAACCGCCACCCTCTTGTGCTTTTATGGCTTTAAGCTCGGAGTAAAAATATTCCTGGCCAGAGTCTGTTTTTTCTTTCACCAGGTAGGCGGATAGCCCATTCGTATCAATATCTTTGCCCTGATAAAGGAGTTTTCCTCCATCATTCACCTGCTCTTTGATTTTAGCTAGCACTTCCCGGTCTTCAATACTGTACTCTCTTTTCAACGCAGCGTTTACCAAGCTCGCTATATTTTCGCCTTCCCACGTTCCGGCTTCAAACTTACAATATACGCCGGTTTTAGCTTGTCCCGGAATGATTTGCAAAACCAGAGGCAAGGATGGCTTTTCTTGTGCTTTTGCTCCTTTTGTTTTTATTTGCTGAACTAAGTCCATTTTTACTTCCCTCCATTTGTTAACTTCTCTTTAAAAACAGGAGGTTATTTAAATATTTTTCTACCTAATAGTAATAAACTATCTAAATGCTCAACCGGGAGAGGGTTAGTTACGTCGCGATAAAGAGGAATACAAAACTTCATTTGGCTCATACTGCCGGCAAACGTGTTTTGCAAAGCAAAGTCTATGTCTTAAGGACAGGGCGACTTAAAAACACAATATTTATATGTTAGCACATATTTACATACATGAACACTTAATACAAAAGTGATAAAATGGTAAATGTAACATTATCAATACCCTCTGAGTTGAAACACAAGATGGACTCCTTTGCCGAGATTAATTGGAGCGCTGTCGCAAGAGAAGCTATTAATGAGAAGATAGCTGACTTAGAATTCATAAAGAAATTCAAGTCAAAAAGCACCCTTACAGAGGAAGATGCCATAAGGTTAGGGAGAGAGCTTAACAAGAAGCTCGCCAAGAGGAGACCGCCGGCTTAAGATGGATTTCGAAATTGATGCTAATATACTTTTTTCTGTCTTGATAAAGAAAGGGAAAACTGAGGAAATCATCTTTGAGGAAGATCTTCAATTTCTAATAGTCGCCCTGCCCGTTGTAAGATAACTGCGCACTAATGAGATATAACCTGCGCAGTTATTTGTATATACCATCTCCCTGCAACAATCTTTTTAAACTCTCAGATTAATCCTGCTTAGGGTGATAAGTTAATAGATGGAGCAGGATGAATATAAGCGATTACTGGAAAAGTATAAAGAAAAGGTTAAAGAGGAGTTCGGTGAGCATGCCATAAGTAAACCAGCTAAGATTACTTCTAAAGAATATACTGAATTTAAAGAAGAGCTGTATCCCGCCCGCTATTCCTGGTACGAAAAAGCTGGTAATTTTTCTGGAGAGGTTCTAAAACTAAAGGTAGATGCTTCAAAAGCAGGGGTAATGCAGAAAGACTTAGATACCTGCCACTTAAATACCACTCCTGCTGGGGTAATCTCTTTCTCGATTCTCGCTCCTCTGCTGGTTATGGTGTTTGGTTCGTTGATAGCGTATGCCCTCCCCGTCTTGTTCGGACTTCCTTCGATGTTTCCGTTAGTAGCATTGGTGGCATTTGGCGGCCTGCTGATGATTCCTGCCCTGCGTTCTATTCCCAAATTTATGGCTAATACTTGGAGGATGAAAGCCAGCAACCAAATGGTACAAAGCATACTTTATTTAGTCACTTACATGCGTCATACTTCTAATCTCGAACGGGCAATCGAGTTTGCTGCCGATCATTTAGATTCTCCTTTGTCGCTGGACTTCCGCAAAATCCTGTGGGATGCAGAAACGCAGAAATATAGTACCATTCGTGATTCCGCTAACGCTTATCTGGAAAGCTGGAAAGAAGCTAACCAGGAATTCGTGGAAGCATTTCACCTCGTGGAATCATCTTTGTTTGAGCCTTCCGAGGACCGTCGGCTAAGTCTCCTGGATAAAGCTCTGGATGTCATTCTCAACGGCACCTACGAGAATATGCTACATTATGCCCATTCATTACAATCTCCCATCAATATGCTAAACATGCTAGGAATCATATTACCTATTTTAGGGTTGGTCATTCTGCCTTTGGTGGTAAGCTTTATGAGCGGCGGTGGCAGCAGTCCATTCATCTCTGCTATTTATATCTCGGTACTGTACAACGTAGGCTTGCCTATCGGCGTGTTTTACCTGGGGAAGGTCATCCTTTCCAAGCGCCCCACTGGCTATGGGGCTACTGATATAGGAGAAAATCCGGCAGTCAGGAGGTTTAGGAATGTTAATCTCAATTTAGGCAAGAAGTTGGTAATAAGCATAAATCCATTGTACTTCAGCATGATGGTTTTACTAGTTGGAGTGATTATTGGCTTTAGCCCGTTGATATTGCATTCCATAGATAAAAATTTTGAAATCCAAGACGAAGAAGGGACGTTCAAGTTCTTGGACTATATTTGTCCTCCCGAGAATCCTAATTGTGATATAGCGAAAAAGTTGGGTCCTTATGGAGTGGGAGGTACTTTAATGTCTTTGGTAGTGATTGCTGCGCTACAAGAACGTGATTAAAATCAGAGAGCAAACGAGGTTACTGGAAGATGAATTTTCTTCTGCTTTATTCCAGCTAGGAAATCGGCTAGGGGATGGAATTCCGGCAGAGATTGCTTTTTTCCGAGTAGCAGAAACGATGCGGGGAACCACCTCAGGAGATTTTTTCAGCGTAGCCGAACATAATATGACTAGGCTGGGTATGGGATTAGAGCAGGCCATTTTTGATCCTAAAGTTGGTGCATTAGCCAGCTACCCTTCTAAAGTCATTGAATCATCGATGAAAGTGTTGGTGGAAAGCGCCAAAAAAGGTCCAAGAATCGCCGCTCAGGCCTTATTGTCGATGTCGCGTTATATCAAAGAAATACATACGGTCGAGGAGAGATTGAAAGACCTGATGGGGGAGGAGATTTCTTCCATGAAAGCTCAGATTAAGTTCCTCACTCCGGCCATTGCGGGCATTGTAGTAGGCATTACCGCCATGATTTCTACTATTTTAACCCGGTTAAGTGCGCAGTTGGGAGGATTTACTGGAAGTGGAGAACAGTTGGGTTCATTAGGAGATATGGTGAGCATATTCGGGATAGGCATTCCTACCTTTTATTTTCAGATTGTGGTAGGAATTTATATTGTTCAGATAGTTTATATTTTAACAGTATTAAGTAACGGTATTGAAAATGGTGCAGATAAGTTAGCGGAGAGATACCAGCTGGGAAAGAACTTGATCAACAGCACTTTGTTATATTGTTTCATATCAGCGGTGGTAATAGTATTGTTTAATGTCTTTGCCTTGCAAATTCTCACCAAAACAACGATGATGGGATAGATTTTTATCAGAGAAAAAGCTGGGACCTCGGGGATTTGAATTCCGTGGCCATTTCAATTAAGGAACGACCTCCCCGGACAACTACGTTTCAGCTTGTTCTTGAAGAACATCTTCAGCGTAGTGCTCTTCCCCGCACCTTCAGAAAGGTCCTAAAGGTTGTCCCAGGCTGAGCTAAGGTCCCAGTATAGAGTTAAATTAGAGGGGGATTTATAAGGATTTTGTCTGGATAAAAGAGTCTTTAACAAAACAACCCACTTTTATCACTAACCATATACTTGGCTAGATTAAAATGGTTTATATCGGGAAAATCAGTGAAAGTTTGGATCTCTATTACTTTAGCTCCTTCACTACGGTCAAACATAATATCTACGCCCAAAAATTTGAATTCAAAGGCCTCTGCTGATTTAACTGCCTCTTCTTCAATTTTGATTTTAAACTTAGAAGACAAACCAGTTTCAGGATGGTGAAAGACTTTGCCCCCTTGAGCATAATTAGTTACTACCTTTGACTGTTCATTTACCCTGACAAAAAAATGAGGAACCCTACCTTTGATCACATAGGCCCTGCAATCAAATTTTTTATCTGCAAACAATTCTGGAACAATTATTTCTTCTTCCACAATCACTTCCTGTTCTAGAAGCTGTTCTAGTAAATCTCTTCTGCTTGTGATCTCAGAAAATTCCCAACGATCATAAACCCCATAATTAGTTAACCTATTTCCTTCCACTTTATAATTAGTTACCCACTTATCTTTTTGCAGCAAAGTAATACCTTTTCCTTCTGCTCCATACCGGCATTTTATAAAAATCCCCCTTTTTGGAGTTATTCTGTTTAAGATCTCATCCAAGTTCCTCTCGGAAACCATTTTACTGGTCAGAACTTTAGACTCGCTCAACTTCTGAATTGTGGCTATTTTATCCCTATCTAAAGCGGCAAATTTCGGCGAGATGATATAATTTAATTGGCGACCC
Source organism: Candidatus Woesearchaeota archaeon (assembly GCA_016213985.1). Classification (GTDB taxonomy): domain Archaea; phylum Nanobdellota; class Nanobdellia; order Woesearchaeales; family GW2011-AR9; genus JACRPH01. The sequence continues at coordinate 10,196 of JACRPJ010000008.1, read as the reverse complement.
TTATATTTTTTTTGTAAAGCCCCTTCTACTTCAAAAAAAAATTCCCTAAGCAATTCATAACTTTTTTTTGATGTCCCATATAATTTTGTATCTTCTGGCATTTCACAGTTTTTATTCCAGAAAACATAAGGAAAAAAGAACATCACATTGATTATTTCATTCTTAAAAGATGGACCATCCCTTATCTCGGAATAATCTCTCATTTCAGCTTCAAAGCCAGATTCTTTTGCATAATTAAATAAGTTCTTTGCATTACGGTTGGAATAAGGGGTATCTCCTTTTCTTAGTATTCATAAATTCTTACTTATCTTAGCCACCCCCTTTAGGTTTTGTCTCTGCCAAATTTAAATCAATTAAAGCGCCAGCTACATTTTGGGGTTTTCCAATATAAGGATAATGTAAAGGCCAGATGCCTGGCATATTATTCAGCTCGATGATGGCATAACCTGCTTTATTTATATCTTTTATTATATCCTTTGTAATCAGATCAATACCAGCATAAGTCATACCTGGAATTGCCCCAAGAGCTCTTAAAGCTATTTCCTTCACTGACGGGTGTGCCTTATCAGTTAATTCTATAGCATCACCACCAGTACTGATATTTGAATTTTCCCTTAAATAGACCCTTTCCCCTTCCTTTGGTATATAAGCTAAACTTATTCCTTTACTCGCCAGATATCTCTGCACCACATCATCAATCTCAATCTTTATAAAAGGACAAGTTAATGGTTTTGTTGCTTTGTTTTGTCTACCTACATTCTTTTCTTCAATTAGCTTCTTTATTGACTGCTTCCCATCACCTAAAACATTTGCCGGCCTTCTCATAATTGTAGCCAGGTAACCCTCAGTTGTAGCCAAAACCCGATATTCATTCCCAAATACTTGTTTTTCAACTATTATAGACCTAAACTTCTTTGCTATCTCCTTTACAATCAACCCAATATCCTTCCGAGCTACTCCACAATAAACCCCTTTCCCTTCGCTTCCTGAATCTGGCTTAATCACTATTGGACCTTGTAAATAATCTGCATAAGAAACAATCTCCTCAAGCTCTCCAACCTGAAAACACCTTCCTTCAGGGACAGTTATCTCTGCTCTTCTTAGAAAGGTTTTTGTTTCTGTTTTACTAGCAGTTATTTTTTGAGCAAGATAAGACAAAGAAGTATTATCTGCTAGATAAAATAATTTTTTTTTACCTTCAAACGAAAGCTCTAGATATTTGCCCAACACAAACTCTGCCCTTATTCCTCTCTTTAAAGCCTCATCAATAATAAGACAAGTAGTCAATTCCACACCTTTACAATTAAAATCTTTTCTTTGGTGAAAATTAAGTTTAAACACATTATGTTCCTCTGGCATTTTAAATCACTTCTACTCAATCCTACTTCCTGGCGGTGTTTCTGTTGGTTTATATTCCGTCCAATCCAATTTATGGGGGTATATTATTGCCTTACTAATCGCTATCCCTAAATCCCCTTTCTTACTAATTCCCTCAACATCCCCATTATCAGCAATCAACAAAACTATAGGTTCTATTTGTTTGCTATACCGGTTGGTAGAAGTTATTGGTACCAAACCCGGATATCCATAAAGACTAATATGCACTCTTCCTTCTTCGAGGTAATAAGGCTGGGAGTAGGTTGTTGGACGCACAGTCTCAATAGGATTCGGAAAATCTACTGAAAGGTCTAAAACAATCATCTCTTTTTGGGCATTTTTAATGTCTTCTCTAGTAACCAAGTATTCTTTCTTGGATCTTCTGCTTTCTGGCCAGGCTATTCCGTTTATCAATAGATCAGCTTCTTTCAAATATTTAGGGATATATTTGAATTCCCCTTTTCTAATGATTTTAAATTCAATACCCAACCGAGCACAGGCTTCTATTGCTCCGCTGGAGACATGGCCATAACCTAAAATCACTGCTTTCATTTCTTCCGGTGTTTTTTTGCTGTGCTGCAGAGCATAATAAACTCCTGCTTTGCCGGTTATATCCGTTTGGTCAATAAATCTCTTGTTTTTTTCATCCCGGATCGACTCCACCTCTACTACTATTAAATTTTGCTTGCCTGCATAATAAATATGAACTGGATTCTGCTCACTATGAAACATACTCAACAAAGTAATATCATGCATCAAAGAAAATTCTTCTGGAGATGGAGCTTTGACTTTAACTACTAATTCTGCTAGGTTATAGAGATCCCTAGCCTCGGTTACAATCTTAGCCCCGGCTGATGAATAATCTTCATCTTCGATATTAACCCCTACAGCTGCATTTGATTGGACAAAGACCTCATGCCCTGCTTTCACTAGATTTTTCACGGAATTAGGAATTAACATCACCCTTTTTTCCAAAGGATAAGTTTCTTTCGGTATGCATATTTTCATTTTCCTTCCCCCAAAATTTATCTTCAAAAACAACCCCATTTAAATCTTTTATTCTTTTTTTGAAAAAGAAGTTAAATATTGACTACCATCAAAGGACCATTTAAATCAAAAAAAGATTTTTATACTTTAGGACTCTAAGTTTATGGCATATAATTATCCAGAAAGGTTCTTAGAATAAGCCCTCAACTGTTGCAGATAATTCTCTATTTGTATCTCTTCAGGGAGGTTCCTAAGGAAGTTTTTGTTTCCTAAGTCTAAGTTGTAGGTCCTGAAGATTTTATCCAGAATATTCTGCTTCTTGCTTACTCCCGTAATGTCCGTGTAGTGGATGAGTGCTTTTCTTCCTGCTTCGATTCTATCTTTGTAGAAGTTATATGGCTGATTAGCCTGATGGTATGCCAAATAAACCCCCAGCATTATGATTAATATCAGTAGAGCCAGTGAACTGACCTTAACGATGGTCTCTTCGGCAGCATTTAATTCCAACAGATAAACGTTAAGCAGCACTCCTAAATAGAATATTATCCCTAGCACTACTATAGAAATAATCTTTGGAATTACCACTCTTCTCCTACTTGGTAATAACGCATACAAAGGCTGTTCTGAAAATCTGGTTGTCTCCATCTTGGGAAAAGGAAATGAATGGACCTGCCCGGACTTTCGTAGGTAGGTTTTGCTACCTTTCGAACCGGGGATCTACTCGATTTTGAGCATAGCTATTTACGCACAGCCCGTCAACGAGTTGTCATCTGTGGCATGCTTTTATGCATGTAGCCGCTAGACCACAGGTCCACGAGAAGGTCATTTCAACTGTATTTAAAAAATCTTTCGTTTTAACTCTCATTGCCCGGAGAAACCCATATAAACCCCTAAATTTTCCTTTCTTTTATGCACCCCAATCACTACTTTTGGTGGAGGTTCTTTCCCCGTCAGGAACTAACCCAGATTTACATTTCTGCCGCTATTCGTTCTTTCTCCCTCTCTCTTATTAGTTTGTTCATTCCACTATATTTATACCAAGAAATGGGGGTAAGCTTCTCCCATACTTTGTATTTTTACTTTGTATATTCCTTGGCATTGGCGTTGATTTCCCCCCTAGCAGCTAAATTCACGTCCAAATACGGGTGTAAGCATTCGGTTCTCATCAGTGTGCCTATATATATGTTATTCATCCTGTTGTTGTACCTATTGCCGGTTATGAAAGTGCCTCTAATTATAATAGGAATAATTTTAGGTGCATCTCTCGCTTTTTATTGGATGGGGATGCACTTAATATTTTGTCATGCCAGCGACCATAAACACCGGGGGGAAGAATTGGGGAAGCGTGAAGGAATATCTATACTTGCTACTATGTTAGGCCCGTTTTTGGGTGGGCTTATGATCAAGTTTGCGGGGTTTAAATTACTCTTCTTGGTCACCTCATTGTTTCTATTTGCATCTGCTTTCTGTTTATTTTTCAGTAAGGAAAACCGATTCCATTGTAATTTTTCATTTAGAACATTGTGGGACAAGAAATATTGGAAGGATTCTTTGTTCTTTATTTCTCGAGGAACCCGGGTGATTGCTGCGGGAGTGATTTGGCCACTGTTTATTTTTATCATACTCAGAGACTATTTGTCATTAGGAATAACTGAGTCCATCTTAGCGGGAGCAAGTGCGGTTCTGTTATGGCTAGTAGGAAAGTACAGCGATCATATAAACAAACACATACTACTTAAAATAGCAACGTTGTTCGAGTCCATCTCTTGGTTCCTACGTGCTGGTGTAAGTACGGTTGCCCAGGTATTTGGAGTTACGGTATTTGGCTCACTAACTTACGGAATATTTGAAGCTCCGGCAGGAGCGCTAGAATATGACAAAGCTAAATCGGACCTTCCTGCTTATTTTGTCAAAAGAGAGATGTTCATCTGTCTGGGCCGAATGCTGTTATTATGCGTAGTCCTGGGAATATTTATTCTCACCGGCGGACTGCTTAAAGAAAGCCTAGTTGGGGGCGTAATATTCAATGGGATCGCAGTCTTAGCTGGACTGCTGTTTTAATAAAAATGAACCCTGAAACTAGCTTTTTAATTGGGCTGATGAAGTTACAGTATGGATTAAGAGTGAAATCTAGGCTTAGAACATTGTCTTCCAGGATACCTTGGGCGAAAGGCTGGCCTGAGAACAATTCCTCTTTCTGGAACGCCGAAGCATTCATGTGGAACCATAAAATAGAGAAAGAAAAAAGGGAATTAATCACACAGAAATTAAGTTTCCTGCGGGAAGGAAAGAATCTTGATTTAGGTTGTGGAAGTTACTCTTACCTTCCTTCGGTAGGGGTAGATTTCTCGGAGAAAATGCTGCAATTTAATGGGCAGCTCACCCAAAAAGTAGTGGGAGACTTAGAAAAAAAGTTGCCTTTTAACCACAGTGAATTTGATTCAGTCACAGCGGTGTTTGTCCTAAATTACATTAAGAATTACGGGAAACTCTTGCAAGAAATAAAACAAGTTCTGAAGAAGGGAGGAACACTAATGGTGGTGCTTTACTCCCGGAACATCAACAATTGGCAGCAACAGAAAGAAGTTAATCACTGCTCTGTAGAGGAATGGAAAGATATCTTAATCAGCCAGGGATTTAGGGTTTCTCTCAGCATCAGAGAGGGTCTCTGGTTCTTTAAGGGGATAAACTTAAAATAATCAATTTAAAAAGAAAAACTTATTAAGCTTAAAACACTATCCACTTCAAAAAAGGGGAATAATATGACTGAGGAGTTATGGAAAGAGAAAGAACCCAAGCGTTCTGAATTACTGATTCAGTACGGCTTTATTAAAAGTAATAAGAAGGGGAATTATGTATTTAATGAGGCAAAGAAAATTTACGAGCCGGTGCCTGGGTACGGACTAAAAGAAGAGGACGCGGAAGAAGAAGTAGCAGAAATCATCAAAGAACATTTTGGAAAAACTGGCTACCCTACTTCACTAAAAACTTATCATCTGGTTTGGGAAGTGTATGATTTGAGCTTAGAGGAACCTTATTTCTGGATTCTGGATAATCTAAAAGAAAGCTTTCCGGAAATATATAAGCTGGAAGATGCTTTTGCTGCGGCCGAAAACTCCGCTTTCTTTGGGGTAACCCAGCAGAGATTAGGTGCGCAACAGGAGAAAATATCTCAATTTCTGATCGCTGCAGGCAAGATGATCAAAGAATTGTTCCAAATGGTTAGGGAGCTGAGAATTCTCGATGAGCGGTTAGGATATTACAATCAAGTAAAAGAGGAGCTGGAAAAACCAATTTCTTCCCGAGGCAAGGGTGCTGAAATAACTCTGAAGGGAATATTTGTAGATCTGGTTCAGGGAGGAGCTAAAAGTGCTGCTTCAGTGTTTGGGATGGCCAGGGAGCTAGAATTTGTTACTCTTCCTGACTTGTTCTTCGATGCCCCTCCTTTTAAAGATGAGCACGAGCTGGAGAGCTACATTAATGACTTGTCCAAAGACTTTAACCGCAACGTGTTAAGAGTATTACATCGGCATCTCCATCAGTATACGGAATGGAGGAAGAGGACGCACAAAGAGCATAAGAGCAGAAGAGTGTTCATGCTTAGGTATTTACTGCAGCATTTTGAAATCATTAAAATGTACACTGCTTGGATCAAACCTTATCTTAAGCACATCCCTCGCCTGAGCATGAAAGAAAAGAGCATGAGCTCTGCAGACATAGTCTCTGCTTTTGAGGGCAGCATGCTGGATGTAGAGGTTCTGGCCCGAAAGAGTAGAGACGGAGCCAATGCTTGTATACTGGCTACTTTCCACTACCGTACTCGGCCAGAATTGAAGGTAGTTCAAGAAGGATACCAGCGCGGACCGGTGCATATAGGTAAATTTGAGGTGTACCTACGTGCGTATACCTGGACCGATGAGCAGGTAGAGGGTTATAAACAATTGAAAGATAAAGAAACTATGTTATTGATGGCAGATATCTCCGGTTCAGTATACCAAGCGATGGGTTCTTTGGGCGAAGAGTTGGAAAAATATATTGCTGAGGCTAAGGGAGAGCAGAAAAAAGAAACAGAAAAGAACAGGGAAGTCTCAGCACCGAAAAAGACCTTCATGGAAAAATTTTTTGGCGATTTTTATACTCCCCAGAAGGGGAAGAAAGCGGTTAGTCCTAAAGAAGTACGGGGAAAAACTGAAAAAGTAAAAGAAGCTCTGGGCAGTCTCAGGAAAGAAGCTACCGACCCAGCCTGGAACACTTACCACAACTTTAAGAAGGCCCATGGCATGATTGCTTGGTAAGATTTTTATTGTTCCAGAGTTTTTGAGTAGTTATGGTTAGTGATGATCTAAAAAACCTTCCTCCGGAAGAGCGTATCAAGAAGCTGAAGGAGATTGAGCAGCAAAAAAGGAAAGAAATTGAAGATGCACAGAGGCAGATAACCGAGAGTGAAAAAGAATTGGGTGAGAGGCTGAAGCTTAAAGAGAAAGTGCCTATCCCCGAAGTGGCCAGCGAAGAAGCTGGGACCCTGGCTGAAGAAGCCAAGGAGATAATCAGAGTTCATCGGGGAAAGAAAATAGGTCTCAAAAAAGTAGAAGAAGCAGTGGAAGCAGGGAAAGGTAAGCCGGAGGATAAAGGTTCAGGACCCGCAACGTTGGAAGCTCTCACTCGGGGAAGCAAGGAACTTCCTCCCGAGCTAATAAATTCTGATTACGCTGCCTTTTTGAGCCAGAGACCAATGTGGGACTTGTATGAAGAACTCACTAAAATAAACGACGTAGTAGAGGATAAGGGTTACATCAACCGCGAGGAAGAGCGCCGCGTAGACTACATGCTAGCAGGCGTAGAAAGAAAAAGAGAAGCAATGGAGGCAGGAAAATATTCTTTCACCGAGGAAGTAGCTTGGGCAGCAAACTTGACCCAGCAATTAGGATCAAAATTAAGGGGAATTTACCAGCGAGGAAACAGGAATGAGTTGCCTCAATAGGTAGGTCATCAATACCACTTTTATGCAGGTGGGTGCTCCAACGTTATCTTGATTTATGTCTGGCCAAATATCTAGCTGCTTTTAATAATGCAATGCATCCCTGACCAGCGGCAATCACATACTGGTACTCGTGCACCGAAGAGCAATCTCCTGCCGCAAAAACTCCCGGAACGGAAGTCTGGGTGTTGCAATCGATAACAATGTGGTGATGCTCATCTAATTCTAAGAAGCCTTTTACCAAGGAGGTATTCGGTACTCTGCCAATCTCTACAAACACTCCCTGAACATCCAATTTTTTAACTTTACCCTTCTGCTCATACTCGATTCCGCTAACAAATTTATTTCCAGTGATTCTGGTAGTCCGGGCACCAGTGATTAACCTAACTTTAGGACTCCTCTGTGCCTTTTCCAGTAGGTATTTATGAACCTCAAATTTATTATGGATATTGATCACATAAATCTTTCTGGCGATATTCAGCAGAGAATCAGCTGCATCTAACGCTGAATTTCCTCCTCCCACCACGGCTACCTCTTTGCCATAAAAAAGAGGCCCATCACAAATAGCGCAATAAGTCACGCCTTTATACCGGAACTCCCTTTCCCCCGGAACATCGAGGGTGCGAGGATGAGAGCCGGTGGCAATGATTATGGTTTTAGTTAAAACATCTTTACCGTCGGTCTTGAGCACAAAATGCTCTCTCTTCTTAATGATTTTATTAACAATCACCCTTTCTTTTACATTTACCTTATTAAAAGCAAGCTGCTCTTCGACTGCTCTGGAAAAGTCCGCTCCGCTAATCTGCTTGATTCCAGGATAATTAAAAATATCCCCCGATTCCATAAACTGCCCGCCTAACTGTTTGGTCAGCAGCAGATAATCCATCTTCTTTCGGGCGGCATAAATTGCGGCAGTGCATCCAGCAATTCCTCCCCCCACGATTATGGTCTCGTAAACATGTGGTTTCTTCATTTTAGCAACTGGTGAGTCTGAGCTACGATCTCATCTGCAGACAAGCGGTGTCTATCCCAGAGTTCATCTGGGGTACCGGATTCCCCGAACTTATCGGGCATTCCTAGAATAATCATCTTAGCGGGTAACTTTTGGGATAACAATTCCGCTATCGCTGAACCCAATCCCCCGTTAATTTGATGATCCTGGATTACTAAAACTTTACCTGTTTTCTTAACTGACTGTACAATGGTAGTCTCATCGAGCGGTTTGAGAGTATGGCAATTGATGATTTCTGGTTTAAAGTGTAATCGAGAAGAAGCTTTCAGCACTTCCGTCAAGATTGGACCACTTCCAATAATAGTCACTTTTTCTCCTCTTTGCAGTACCTGAACTTTTCCTACCTTGAAAGCATCCGTTTCTTTGGTCACTGCTGCAAATTTCCCCCGGTGCAATCTCAGATAAACTGGTCCGTGATACTCAGCTGCAGCTTTGGTCGCTTTAATCGCCTGAAAATAATCTGCCGGCTCGATAATAGTTATATTTGGAATCGCTCTCAAAGCCGCGACATCTTCCAAAGCTTGATGAGTAGCTCCATCTTCTCCGGTAGCTAAGCCACAATGTGTGGCTACTAGTTTGACGTTAGCCTGATTATAACCGACGGAAATCCGAATCTGGTCCAGGCAGCGCATTGGTAGGAATACGCCAAAAGAGGAAGCAAATGGAATTAGTCCTTCCAGGGCCAGCCCTGCAGCCATAGTGATCATATTCTGCTCCGCCACTCCACATTGGAAGAAACGCTGGGGATATTTCTCGGCGAAATGATGAGCACAAGTGGATTCGGTTAAATCGGCAGAGAGAGCCACAATTTTTGGATTTTCTGCTCCTAATTCTAACAAAGCCTGGCCGTAGCCTTCGCGGGTGGCTCTTTTCTGCTGGTCTTTAATGGTCTGGGTCATTTCAGTAAAATAGAGTAGGATACATCGTGTATTTAATCTTTTGTCTTTCGAATAGTTGTTTAAATTCCTCGGAGTGGACTAGGGGCACAGCAATGGCTCCGCTTCCCAAGTGCTTACAGTCACGGGAAGCAAGCAGCCCAGTCTGTCCTCTTCTTCCTTTCATAACATACTGGAAGATAGTCTTCTTTGAATTGCTTAGTCCAGCTAAAGAATAGACAAAAATGGCTCTTGGCTCAAATCCAAACCGGGCAGAGATGAAATTTTTTTCTAGCAGAGAGTATCCTTCCGCCAGGATCCCGGCTCTCGCCATAAAAGTCTGGTCGGTCAAATCGGAAAGACTTATGCACTTGACATCAATTTCATGCAGGATTAAGGGCTTGATCTGCGTTTTGAAAATCTGGGCAAGTTCCAGCTTTTCTCCTACTGGAACACCTTCCCTGCAGATGAGGGCTACGTCGACATCCCGGATTTTAGTCTTTCCTCTGACTGTAGAGCCATAAATAACAATATCAAAAACGTAATTATACTTTGATACAAATTTCTTAGCGATTAAGTTTAATCTGGGTAAACTCAACAATCTTTCTAAAGTCATTTTTCAGTACCTCAACATATTTCTGGTCGAGCTTGAGCTTGTAACTCTGCTGATAGAGAGGGAAGTCTTTATCCATTAAAGCGTAGAGCAGGGGATATTTTTCTTCCAGAATCCTGAACCGGTGAGTATGATTACTCGGAATTGTTCCTTCAGTCTTTAAAATAAATAAATCAACCACTACGGCAATTGCTTTGAAATACAAAGTTACGGCGGTGATATAGGTCTTATCCCACTCTGCTTCCTCGGCTTTGGTAGTGAACTCTCTAGCATTGTCCAGTAGTATTTTCTCGCTAGTTTCGTCCATGGTTAGGTTACATAACTAGCAGGCAATATTTATGCTTTTTGGTTATT
>JACRPJ010000007.1 GCA_016213985.1 Candidatus Woesearchaeota archaeon | reverse complement strand
GTTGGGAGGATTTCTTTATGTATCATTAACTGCCCAATGCCCTAAAACGACTTTGCGTTTGACTCCAGAAGAGTGCCTTAAGGTTAAAATGGTTTTGGTTAAGAAAGATCTAAATGCTTCTCGAATAGCCGAAAAAATAGGAGTTAAGAGACCATACATATCCATGGTTCTAAATGGTAAACGAGGCTTAACCGGGGAGAACGCTGAAAAAATCTATCTTCTTCTGGATAAAGATCCTTCGTTAACCTTTCTGTGTACTTCTAATGCGGAACTTGATATTGAAAGACACTGGTTATTCCTTTTTCAGGATTATACCCTCAGATTACAAAAGGCTTACGAGCAACAGCCAGCTCAAGAGAAAGGAAACATTCTAGGCGAGTTAGAAGAACTCGTAGTGAAATACGAAAGTAACTCCAAAATTACTAAATAGAAATGGGCCGGATGGGATTCGAACCCACGATCTTCGCCGGATTCAAAACCTTTAAAGCACTTAGTATGTCATGGGGTCGAACGAAATGAGTACCCCACCTGAGTGCATTTCGATTGAACATTTAGCTTGCCTAAAGGTTCATGTGAAAGCGACGTCATAGCCACTGGACTACCGGCCCGTTGACTAGTTAAATTCTCTGAAGGTTTAATAAGTTTTTCTGTGAAGAAATGAACAAAACAAAAAAGAAATAAAATCACTTCTTTCCATATATTGCTGCTACTACTATTCCAGCTATTACATACCCAATCAATCCCACTACTAACTCTGTCAGCCAGTAGTACGCAGAAGCAAATCCTATCATCATTACTGGCCACATCGTTCCTGCTAACAACCATACAATTATTCCGTAAACGAGTCCTTTCTTAGTCCTGCTTCCGGGAATTGAATCGCTGATTACGCCGTAGATAATTCCCATGAATATTCCGATTAGGAACATCGACGCAAACATGGCTGCTAATCCTTTTGCATTCATCATCTGCGGGAACATTGAAGCATACCATTCCTGCTTTCCCGGCAGCATTCCAAACAAAAAGCTGAGCACATTCAGCACAATTCCGGCGACAATTCCGGCAAGAAGTCCTTTTTTCCAGTTCATTTATTCCACCCCCTAAATTTAAATTAACGCCCTCGCAGGGATTTGAACCCCGGCTCCAAGCTTTTTGTCAATTAAAGACCGCAAGCTCGTGTCCTATTGGCCTTACCGCCCAATCCACTCGTTCTGATGGAACTGCAGGTATCCAGGCTAGACTACGAGGGCATAATCCACTAAAAAGACTATTTATTTTTAAAGCTATTTAATCAAATCAAAATTCTTTTCAATAACTATCGGTTGCATCGCTTGTAATTCATCACCGTACAGCATTTCCGGCAGAGGATTCATTACAAATATCTTCTTATTCAATATATGGGCAAAACCCATCTCTAAAAAAGAATTTCCTCCAATATAATTCTCAATATTATGCCTGCTTTCGTTAATCACCAAAATGGCATCACAAAGCTTAATTTTCTCAAAATATTTTGGGATTAAGTTATGCTGGATTTTATTCTTAAAAGACTCATTATGCCGGTGCTCATCCGTATCTAATTTAGCATAATCGTGCGTGAATTCCGGCAGAATCACTTCATGACCTAATTGCTTTAACTCCTGCTCGACTTCTACCATTCTTTGGCAGAAAGTCATGCTTCCACAAACAGCTATCCTCATTTTATAAGTTGGAACTGATAAAAGTATAAAAGAATTTTGGTGTCCAAACATATTGTTTCTTTGGAATCCAAATACTTTCTTTTAGAAAGAAAGGATTAGCGGGGGGAGGATTTGAACCTCCGATCTATGGGTTTCTTGACCCACTCAAGAGTTCGAACGTAGTGAGATATATGAGCCCATCGGGTACTCCTAGCTTCCCTATTGCGGTTTGACGAGAATTTCTCAGCAAATCCCCGCTATAAACCCCGCTAAGTAATCAAAGTTGCGGCTTCTTTAAAAAGATTTGCGTTATATTCCATATTTCATAACTTAACTGTAATATTAATTATAATAGTATTATTAAACATGATAGTATTTACGCAAAAGTATTATAAAGTTTGAGTTCTTGAATATAACCATGCATTCTTACTCTAGGAATACTAGAGATCCGAGGTACATAATTAACTTATATAAAGAGAGAGCTATAACTTATCTAGAATGTACAGAAATGCTATATGAATTCTTTGACGAGAAGTTCCTTTTGGATTTACCTTCAGAATTGGAGAGAATTATTGAGGCTGCAGGAAGTATAATCACCCTCAAAGAACAGCGCTTTTCTGATACGGAAGAGTTCATCTACTTTAACTAAATTCGTTTAATTTCTTCTGCTGCGAGATGTCTTTCAACAACTTACTCTCTTTTAATAATAAATTGATCTCAAACCCCAATTTTTTCCGGATTAGCTCTGAAGCGTATTTTAACATTAATTCTTTGCCGGAAAAGGTTAATGGTTTCTCTTGTAAACTCTTTCTCATTGCTTCTCTGCATACCCATACACCAAGGGGGATGTTATATTCTGTGGTTATAAATCTTAACACTAGTGCAGCCTGCTGTCGTTTTAGTTCTTTCATCTTTTCCAGCACGGGAAGTCTTGCGGCATAATAACCCCCAGCACATTCCTCAGCGTAAGTCTTTCTTCCTTCATACAGCTCATAATCGGTAGAATAAAAATTGCCTTCTTGACTCCACGGGTTGATTTTATATGCCAGATAGGTTTCAAACAATTCATAACTCCACACTTCCGGAAAGAATAAAACCAGGTAATAATTCCCCCAGTTTCCTCCGAAGTATGCCTGGTATTCTCCTATAGAATAATCTTTGATCTCTTGGATCAACTGTTTCCCTATCGCATCGTCGACGGCAGTAATGCTCCAGCGGGTAGGAACAAGTTTGCGATTGGGTTTTAGTCCTACATTACCTGCTGAGAGAAGCTTGTTTAGAAAACTCTCTTCGAATCCCTTTAGGTACAAATTGGTGATAGCGGGGGTTGCTTTTAAATCGGTATCTGAAACTACTCTCTCCACCCTGGAATCTACCCAAGGATTAGAAGTAACACGAGCATTCTTTACTTCCCCCTGCGGCCCGAATGGAATAATCTCTTTTTCCGGAGTTAGACTTAGCTTTGGCTGTTTATTCAGATTAACTTCCAGTTCTACTGGTTTCGAGGCCATTCCGACCTCCTTACAAATATTCAAGAAGCAGTTCTGCTTGTGTACATTATTTATGTTCCACTGCATCCGTGAGTTTACTAGCCTGTAACGCATACTGGCAATCGTGCCTATACTAAACCGGCCTTTGCTCCATAAGCGCGGGGAATCGTAATGAGAAGTATCCCCGCTGTACTGCGGACTTAGAAACCCCACCTTTACGTGAGGATAGCCTTGTCGACCCACGAATAGAGAAGGAGAGCTCCCCTGAAAGTCTTTTTTAAATTCTTTTTTAATTGAAATATAGGATATTTGTTCAATATCTTTAAATTTGATGTGCTGAATGTTCATTTTGTTGACAAGTAGCTGGTAGTCTATAAGTGGATAGTAGTCTGATTTTGATCTAATTTATAAGAAAATCTATTGTTGAGGACAACTTTTAAGCGTAGGACTGCTTTGACCGTTCGTTTGATTAATAACTTTTATAAATTCGTCTGACTCCCAAGGAGGTATGACTAATGTATATCTCCATACCTCAGGCTGTGCGCATAATTTTGCGGATTCGGAGCAGATGGCCGGATTGCTTAAACAGGCCGGGTTCGACCTGGTTAATACCCTCGAAGATGCGTTTGTAGTTATATTTAACACCTGTACAGTAAAGGGTCCGAGCGAAACCACTTTCTTCCGGCGTTTGGAAAGTGTTAAGCAGAAATATCCCCACAAAATCGTTGTAGTAGCCGGCTGTATCGCTCAGTGCGACCCAAATAAAGTTAACAGATATCCATTAGTCGGAACAAATCAGATTCATAAGATAGTAGAAGTAGTAGAAGAAGCACTTCATGACAACCAAATTCACCTATTAGATAGCGACGAGATGCCTCCTCTTAATTTACCTAGAGTGCGAAGAACTCCTTATATTTCCATCATTCCCATCTCTAGTGGTTGCCTGGGCGCGTGTTCCTTCTGTAAGACTAAAATTGCCCGTGGTAACTTGGTGTCTTATCCTCTGGGAAATATCCGAAAAGAAGCAGAGCAAGCTATCAAAGAGGGAGTAAAAGAGATTTGGCTTACTTCTCAAGACACCGGATGCTATGGATTTGACATTGATACTAACCTCGCCAGGCTGTTGAAAGAGTTAGTAAGCCTCATCGGTAATTTTAAAATCAGAGTGGGGATGATGAACCCTAATCATGTATTAATGTTTAAGAAAGAGTTATTTGAGGTCTATAAGAACCCTAAGATATACCAGTTCATGCACATTCCGGTGCAATCTGGAAGTGATGATATTCTTAGAAAAATGGGTCGTAATTATACTGCAAGGGATTTCAGGAGTTTAGTAGAGGAGATAAAGCTTTATTTTCCGTCCATGACCCTGGCTACCGATGTAATAGTGGGCTTTCCAGGAGAGACCGAAGAGCAGTACAGGGATACTCAGAGTTTAATCCGAGCAGTAATGCCCGACATTATTAACATTTCCCGCTTCTGGCCCCGACCCAAAACTCCAGCAGCTAAGCTGAAACCGGTATTAGGAGAAACAATAAAACATCGTTCTCGGATATTAACCGATATTTATCATAACATTGCCAGGATGTGCAATGAACGTTGGTTAGGCTGGGAGGGAGAGGTTCTTATTAATGAAAAAGGAAAGGAAGCAAATCAATGGATTGGCAGAAATGATTCCTATAAGCCGGTAGTAGTAGAAGGAAACTTAAAGTTAAGTCAGATAATTAGGGTTAAAATAAATCGGGTTACTTCTTTTGACCTTAGAGGAACGGTAGCATAGGGTTTCTATTCTATGATTGTTCTTGGAGGTTCCTAGCATTTTCTTGTATCTCCTTTTGAACCTCTTCCTCCACCTGCTTTTTAATCTCTTCTTCGGGAGTGAATTTTCCCGATTCGATTTTGTAAGAATTCAGCAGCCTTTTAATCTTTACATAAACATAAGCGGTGTCTTGTATCAATTCACCAATAAAACTTCCTTCCAGTGGAAATTGGTACAGGTACTTGTTAATGATTCTTTTTACGAAATAAAACCAGGGCTTCATGCCCCACCTGTTGGCATAGTCTGTAAGTGACCAAGCATCAAAAGCTATATGCACATCTCCTTGCTGGAATTTCTTTTTCTCATCATCAATGGTCTCAGTTGTTTCAGTTGTGTTATCAAAGGTGATTTTAATTTTTATCATCAAAGTAGCGTAATTGGTCTTAACTTTGTATGGGCGTAGCTCGATATAGGTTTTTTTCCCGGCTTCGGCAACCATCTCCTCGCTTCTCTTTTCCCGGTTTTGGTAACCTTTCTCTTTTAGAACGTTGTCTATGGTTGCGAGTAGTTCATCTATGCGAAAAATCCCTCTGTACTTCAATTCCCGGTTGTTGATGACCAGGTTTTTTTGTAGGTATGCTTCCATTTTATTTTACACCCTGTTGGTATTTGGACACGTTGAGATAGGTCTTTATTTTATTCAGCAGGTCTTCAACATCACTTTTCACCCAAGTTTCAAATTTATGCAGGTGCTCTTTGAAAAAATATTTTTCTGCTATTATAGATATAAGCCAGTACAGCGGCTTGGCCGACCATTTATCTTTTCGGTCACTGAATACATACGCATCAAAGGTCATCTTTACCGCACCTTGGTTTATTTTAAGAGTACGACCTTCCTGCTCCACTTCTACCTCTTTAACATCAGTAAGATTGATTTTGATCAGTACCTGGAGCTTATAGTAATCGCTGACGTTTTTCCAAGGCTGGAGAATAATCTGGATCTGCTTGCCAGTGGGAGTAATTTGTTCC
>JACRPJ010000006.1 GCA_016213985.1 Candidatus Woesearchaeota archaeon | reverse complement strand
TCTTAATAAAATCCAGCCACCTTTCCCTCCACAAAGTTTTATTGGGATGATCGTAGTCCTGAAGCTTTCGGTGAACCAAAGAACAGTATTCCCTCATAATCATAATCGCTACATCGCTTTCCCTTTTGGTAAAAGAATGCCGAGCTGAATAGTTTTGCTTAAGCTTGGAAAGAAAAGCAGCTTTCTTATCTAGCTGTTCGCACTTTAGCGGATGATTTTGATGCCAAATTTCAATTGCTTCGATATTGCCAAATACAGTTAAGTCATAATTTTCTTTTCTTCTCTCTCTGATCTCTTTAGCAATTTCACCCAGGGCGGTTTCTTTTAATTTTTCTTCGTCTACTTTTAATTTCCTCACCGCTTCTCTTAAAGAGTATTCTCTTTCTACTCTCTCCATTGGGGAAGGTTCCGGACTACCTTCAGTTAAAGTAATAAAATCCGTCTTGTTATGCCAAATCTTTCTAAAGTGATGCCTTAAAGAAGGCTTAGACCTTTCCGGAAGATTTTTTTCTTTAAGGAAAGAATTAAGCTTCTTCCTGACTTCGCTTAGTGTTCCACAAGGTAACCTCTTACTTATATCACAATCTTCAATATATTTTAGGAGCGTCTCTATAATTATATCCTCTTCGGAAGATCCATCATCAAAAACTCTTAAAGGGAACAGTTCTTCTGGCTTGCTCTGAAACTGGCGCTGAAGCTCAATAGATTTATACTTATCGTCAAGCTTGAGCAGCTCTTGATATAACTGCTCTCTGGCTTGAACATTCCTCCCATATTTACCAGAAAAGATGCTTCCCCCAATTCTTATGATAATGGTAGAAGAGAATCTCCACTTTTTACTCACCTCATTCTTATTTCTCTCCAGGATGAAGTCCCCGATTTTTCTAAGAGTGGTATTATATTCAACCGGGTCCTGTTTAGAAATATTCCTACAAACTTCATGGTGGCGGAGGTTATGGAACTCAAAATCCTCCTTGGAATATCCCAATCCTTGTCTTATCCTGCTAAAACTATCTTGTGAAGGATTATTAGGCCCTTTCTTAGTAGTGTTAAGAGCATAGGCGAAGACACGTTTAATTCCACACAATTCATCCAGCTTAGACCAAGAGCCATATTTCTTTTTTTCTTCTTTCAGGAACTCAGGAAAAGGGATTTTTTCATTTCCTTTCTTGAAGTAGATCTTAGTTGCCATCTCATTTTGAATAAATTATTTTTAGATAATTCCTAAGGCACTCGGGAACTTCATCAAAAGAGGGGTTTATAGAATAACAATCACCTTGCGATCGGCCTCCTGCTTTTAGAACAACGCTTGCTTTAATTAACTGACTCAAAGTTTGATCGTAAATTTTAGCTGTATTCTTTCCTTTTAGACGTCTCATGACTCTTTTCCGGATATGTTCTTCTGGCCAGTATTTTTTTCCAAAAGGACGAATTTTTCCCTTTAACCCAAACCCCACTAAAATAACTGCTTCGACCATATCAACGTTAAAGCCTTGCTGCTCAAGCTCCGCATTTATTTTGGGGTCATACTTAGTTTGGATATCTTTCTCCCATTCAATTTCATCCTCTTTTACTGCTTCTTGCACTACTTCCTGCCCTATTTTTTCATTGAGCTCATTCAGTTTATCCATAGAAGCGAACTTTTCCGGCCAAACCAAATAATTAAAACCATTGGGCAGATCATCCTGATAATGCTGGCGAATTTTTTCAATAAGGGCTTCTAAAAGAGTGGTATATTTTTGGAAAGGATACGCCTGCTGGAGCAGTTCAGGATTTTCGATAAACAAATGGTTAACAATGTATTTTTCTTTCTCAAACATTTTTTCCAAAGCATCGATTCTCTCACCCAATTGCTTCGAAGAGGCTGTTTTTTCGTCTTTAATCATTTCGTCTGCCACTTTTTCATGGAAGCCAATGCAGTTTAAATAAAATTTCCTTGCTTCTTTCTCCTCCACCTTCTTACTATACTCAGGCTCAATCTCTTTCTCTAATTTTCCTAACCTCTGGGAGCCGCTGAACCTGCCGGGAAAATATTCCGGCCGGTGCTCCCTAAGTCTGGGCATCTTTTCTCCCTCATAAATTTCTTTAAGCTTCTCTAAAACCCGGTTCAAATGGGCGTAATACTGGTTAAAAGTCTTTTCTTCTTCCTGAAATATCTGGGGATTAATTGCTCTTATTTTTTTAGCGGCTAATTTACCCACCAGCTGGGCGATACACTGGTATCGTTCTTCAATCTGTCCGGTAGTAATCTCCTTTTTCTCCGGAGCGAATAGTTTATTTTTATATTCTTTGAACTCTTCATCGTTAAAATAAATCTCTCCGGACTCATTCCCACAGCACTTAATCTTACCTTCGTTGACTAAATTGACCAGACTAAACAGATCGGTCTTCAGTTCTCTTACTGCCTCCCTAAGATTTTTTGTCATAGGTCCCTCTGGTGAGATGAGCTTTAACTGCTCCTATTTGCCCTGAGTTGAAGCCTAATTTTTTTAACTCCCCATTGCCCTTGCCTGCTTTAATGTAT
>JACRPJ010000017.1 GCA_016213985.1 Candidatus Woesearchaeota archaeon | reverse complement strand
GGAATGGAGTAACTCGAAGAGCAGACAAATTCTGCCAGTATTTTATCCGAAAATCTCCCAAGTTAAAAGTTATAGATGCCGATGCGCTGAAGTCGCTTTCATTCAAGGACTTCCACAATGCAATACTTACTCCACATGAGACCGAGCTAGAGATGATGTTAATAAACAGTGGAAAAGAATTCCTGCTTCCTAAGATAAAAGAATCTAATGCTAAAGAAAAAGCAGAAATATTACAGGGAAATCTACGCTACTTCCTTCAGAATAACAACATATTATTAGTAAAAGGTCCTACTGACATAATCATTTCCCGTAACAAGATTGCTTATAATCGAACCGGAAACCAGGGCATGACTAAAGCCGGGACTGGAGATGTACTAGCGGGGTTAGTAGTAGGCTTTCTAGCCAAAACCAAAGACATGTTCAAGAGCGCAGTAGCGGCATCTTATGTTAACGGCTGGCTTGGCGACCAGTTGCTGAGAAGAAAGAAAGGATACACATTCATTGCCTCGGATATCCTGGAAGACTTGGCAAGAATAAAAAAACTCAGATAATTATTTATTTTAACCAATAAAAGATTACTAAGCACTTAAACAATACTATTATTAAATTATCAAGAGATGCGGGAAGATGGACCTATTTACTGAGATTAGCCTGGCGATAATTTTAGTGATAATTGTATCTTTCTTAATCCGACTGCTCAAGCAGCCACTAATCATCAGCTATATCTTAGCCGGGATCGTAGCCGGACCTTTATTATTGAAGTTAGTAGTCAGCAACGATACTTTTGCTACTCTATCCAAAGTAGGAATTGCTCTGCTACTGTTCATCGTGGGATTGGGAATGAACCCCAAACTGATAAAAGAAGTGGGATTTATTTCACTAATTGCTGGCCTCGGACAAGTCATCGCTACAGCAATAGCCGGATTTGTCATCCTGCATTTTGCATTGGGGTATGCTATTACTCCCTCTATCTATCTTGCCGCGGCCCTAACTTTTAGCAGCACAATCATCGTGGTAAAGTTACTTTCTGATAAAAACTTGCTGGAAACCCTGTATGGCAGAATAACCATTGGCATACTCCTCGTCCAAGATTTGATAGCCATAATTGCTTTAATGATTATTTCCGCAACCTCCAGCGGGATAGCCAATTCATCTGGACCAGCAGGATACTTGCTACTTAAAGGGGTAGTGGTATTGCTGGTGTTAGTAGCAGCGGGATATTACTTATTACCCAGGCTTAGTAAGTACGTAGCCCAATCACAAGAGTTTTTGCTAGTATTTTCTTTAGGATGGTGTTTTGCTATCGCCACACTGTTTAACTATCTTGGTTTTTCCCTAGAAATCGGCGCCCTGCTTGCTGGAGTAACCCTTTCCATGACCCCTTATCATCATGAGATCAGCTCAAAAGTAAAGCCCATTCGAGATTTTTTCTTGGTTTTGTTTTTCATACTATTAGGATCCCAGATAGAGTTTGCTAACACTAAAGCAAATCTGATCCCAATTATAATCATTTCCTTATTTGTGCTGATAATAAAGCCACTTATTGTAATGTCCATTATTGGAATTATGGGTTATACCAAAAGGAATGGTTTTATTACCGGATTAAATCTGGCCCAGGTAAGTGAGTTTTCGTTTATTTTGGTGGCTATGGGAATAAGCGTTGGTCATATAGACAAACCATTAATCACTTTTATAACTTTAGTGGGATTAGTGTCCATCACCGGCTCTTCCTACTACATTTTGTACGCTGAAAAAATGTATAATGCTTTATCACGGTTTTTGAAGCTTTTTGAACGGAAAGGGAAGAAGATTGATGAATACAGAGAGCACGGGAACAAAGAATATGAGTTGATATTATTTGGACACAATCGCATCGGCTTTGATGTACTAGAAGCCATTAAAAAGCTTAAGAAGAGATGTCTAGTGGTTGATTTTAATCCCAACACTATCATCGAACTTACTAAAGAGGGAGTCCCCTGCGTGTATGGCGATGCGGGGGATGTTGAGTTATTTAACCAGCTAAATCTCAAAAAAGTAAAAATGGTGATTTCTACTATTCCTGATCCGGATACCAATTTATTGCTGATTAACCACCTAAAACAAATCAACAAGAGCATTATAATTGTTGCAATTGCACACCAGATTGATGATGCATTGAAGTTCTACGAAGAAGGGGCAGGTTACGTGCTGATGCCTCACTTTGTGGGCGGAAACCATATCTCCAGTCTGTTGGAAAGGTACAGTTTCGACATGAAAAAATTCCTGAATGAGAAGATAAAGCACATGGATTACCTAAAGCACAGAAAGAGATTAGGGCATGAGCATCCCCGGGCAGAAAAGTTTAGGTAAGATTTATCTTTTAGCATATTTCCATAAAATCTTAAATTGATTTTTGTAGCTTTCAGCATTGTCTTTGTTTTTTATGACTACGGCAATGGGTGGTCTTGCTGTCCAAATAAAGAGCAGAAGTGTGTCTTTGTAAATCATTGTATCAGTCAGGCTGGAAAATTCTTTGGGATGGAAACGTGCTTGTCCATAATAATCTTTCAAAAGCAGAGGATTTTTTATTTTAATTTCTTCGTTAAAAATACAATAAGATGTGATACTTTTTATAAATATAAACAGTCCAAAACGTAAGCGAGGACGCCTGAATTGATATAATGTTTATCATGCCCCCAACTGCCCTGCGGTCAACCCCTTCCGTTGGACAATAGAATTTCTTACTTTGTCCTGTAATTCATAGGGTAACTTCTCAAAACTCTGATCAACGAGAGACGAAACTCCTCTCCCTGTTGTAGCCGAACGCAGGTCGCTGCTCCAGCCGATCATTTCCGCTACTGGTAATTTGGCAATGACAATAGTCTGATCGCCCTCCTGCAGCATATCTAATAATTGCCCACGTTTAGAGGTAACTAATTTAGAAACTTCTCCCATATAATCATGTGGAGCTTCTATTCGGGTTACCTGCAACGGCTCGAACATCATTGGACCAGCCTGCATCATCGCTCCTCTGATACCATCACGCACGGCAGGATACATTTGTGCCGGTCCGCGGTGAATAGCATCCTCATGCAAAGTACAATCAGTTAACATTACCTTAACCCCCATACAAGGCTCTCGAGCTAAGGGGCCCTGGCGCATAACATCTTCAAACATATCTAAAACCAACTCAATAATTTCTCCAATATGTACCTGACCTCTGGTAATATCCATAAAAAGATTTCCGTTGTAGATGGCTTTCACCTGCGTCGCAGGCTTGGCATCCCAGCCACATTCTTCCCTCAAGAAAGCAATCAGTTGCTCGTCTTTCTTCCTGAATCTTCCGCTGGGAATTTTCCCTTCCTTGACCGCTTGTACGATTTGTGGCGCCAAGGGTTCTACTACAAAATAGACTTTGTTATGCTTGTTAGGAGACTTTCCTTCCACCTCCGGGCTTTTCTTGGTGATAGCTTCCCTATACACTACAATTGGTGGAGAAGTTTTCACTTCTACTCCTTTTTCGGTGATAATCCTATTTTCAATAATCTCCAGATGCAGCTCCCCCATACCACTCATCAGATTTTCCCCGGTTTCTTCGTTAATCTCTATCTTAATAGATGGGTCTTCCCGACTGACCTTTCGGAGTACTTCTACTAACTTAGGAAGATCTCCCTGACTTTTGGGCTGAATCGCTTTAGTAATCACTGGCTCAAAGATGTGTTTTAACTCTTCAAAAGCTTCTTCTGGTTCTAAAGTTACTGTTTCCCCAGCATTTCCTAATACTCCCGAAATAGCCAGAACATTACCGGCAGGGATGGAATCAATAATCTCCGGTTTAATTCCGTTATAAATATACACATTCTGTATTCTTTGTCTCTGCCGGGCATTATTCAAAAATACTTCAGTGCCACTCCTTATCGTTCCACTAAACAATCTTCCCGCGGAAATATCCTTTCCCGAGCGAGGATCAATCACAATTCGGGTGATGACAAAAGCCAGTTTTCCGTTAGGATTACAGCTAAGCAAATCTTTACCAAATTCAGAGTCTAAGTCCCCACGCCAAATCTTCGGAATCCTATACTTCTGGGCTTCCAAAGGGTCGGGATGATGCTTGATGATCATATCTAATACTACTTCATGTAGAGGAGCATTGTCCCACACCCATTTCTTGCGCTCTTCTTCCTCCAGCTCATAGATGGTTAGAATATCGGCAAATTTAATTCCACCAAACGATCCATCTTGTTGATGAACAACACTGGCTTAACTCTTTCTCTAAGAGCTTGCCTTACTACGGTCTCAGTCTGGGGCATTACTCCTTCCACTGCACAAATTAATACGACAGTGCCATCGACTGCCCTCATTGCTCGAGTTACATTTCCCCCAAAATCGACATGACCGGGAGTATCAATCAGGTTAATCAAGAACTCTTTCCCTTCAAACTCGTGAACCATGGATACATTCGCAGCATCTACAGTAAGTAACCTTTCCTGCTCATCCTTATGCTGCCAGGTTTCCATCCCTTTCTCTAAATCCCCAGCATATTTTGACGCCATCTGACCAGCAGCAGCCAACAAGTTATCCGTGAATGCGGTCTTGCCGTGGTGAATATGTGCAGAAGTGCAAATATTTCTGATTTGTCGAGGATTCTGAGTAATCCTCAGGACTTTGTCAACCATCCGTTCGCTTGCCATTTTGAACCATTACCTCACTGTTTAATCATGCTTTTAGTCTAAAACATGAGCATCATGTACGCTTTTATAAGTGTGCAATTCCTCCTTCTTAAACCACAAAGCTAACTCCTGCTTCGCTTCTTCGGGATTAGCAGAGGCATGAACTAGATTCTTAATGCCCAAATCCTTACCATCGGCATAATCATAACTCACGTGAGCGAAATCTCCTCGAATTGTACCGGGAAGAGCCGACTTTGGTTCGGTACCACCAACCATTTTTCTGACTATTTCCACTGCATGTATCCCTTCTAAGCACATCGCCAATAATGGTCCCTGGGTGATGACCTTCAACAAACGCTTAAGTACTGCTTCTCCTCTGCGCTGGGCTACATCAAAGTAATGCTTCTTTCCAAACTCCTCGTTAATCCACACCATCTTCGCCCCAATAATCTTTAATCCAGCATCTTCAAAACGGGAGACAATCTTTCCCATCAATCCACGCTGTACCGCATCAGGTTTTAATAAAATTAAAGTTCTTTCGATCATTTTCCTTCACCAAATCTTCTATTTCTTCTCTTTCTTTTTGCCTACACTAGCTTCTTCCACTACCGTTTCCGTAGCCTTGCTGCTTCCTTTTTCCTTCCTGTAGGCTTCCGTCCACTTCGTCCGGAGTGGCTTACGGCTTAATTTGAATAGATTTTTCTCACATTTACCGGAACAAAAATAAACAACCTTGCCGCTGACATAAACAAACATTTTTCCCGTTCCTCTTTCTATTGATAGTCCACAAAAAGCACATTTGGGCATGTTAAAAACCTCCGGTTTTTAATCTCCTGAAAATTTTATTTTCGAAGATGTTGATCCACCTACCTCCTTCCACTGCCGCCACTATAACGGCCTCCGCCACCTACTCGCTGAGCTTCGATTTCCGTTTCCAGCAACATTAAAATATCCCCTACTCTTACCGGACCCTTGACATTTCTACGAATAGCCTTGTTCTTGTCCCTTCCTTCCAGAACTTCACAAATAACTTGAGTGACTTCTCCCCTGCTCCCTGTTCTAGCCACGATTTCTTTGACCTCGGCAGGAAAGCCAGAGACAAACCTAATTTCCCCTTCCGTCTTCACTTCCGGAGCTGTCTCCTGCTTGGCACCCTTGCTAACCATTTTTTTAATAGCCATGGGGATTCACCTATTCTTCACTCTTTAACAACTCTTCCAGTGCAGCTTTGGCTTCTCCTTCCTTTACCACAGCCACGGCAGCGGTTCCTAAACTAAGCCCAGCAGCGGCACCTAAATCTTCCTTCTTGGAAACTGCTACGCACATCACATTCTTTTCTTTGCACAATAGGGGGAGGTGCATTACGATTTCCCTGGGATTAACATCGCTGGCATACACTACTAATTTAGCATTTCCTTTTTCAATGGCTTTGGTAGTTTCATTTGCACCTTTTCTTATCTTTCCGCTGGTGCGAGCAATCTCCACTAT
>JACRPJ010000036.1 GCA_016213985.1 Candidatus Woesearchaeota archaeon | reverse complement strand
CTCCTTTCAGGAAAGCATAAATCTTACTTTTCTTTAGCGGTGACTTCAATCCGGTATCCAGTATAGCTTCTTGATACCCTTTCTTGACTGCCGTTTTTGCCATAAGTACTCCGATCAAATAAGCAGCGGGAAAATTTTTATAAGAGTAATTCCAGCCAAATTTTTTCAGCTGGAATGAATCTACCGCTAGCAAGACTTTGTCTCCTTTGGTATCAAACTCAATCAACTGGGAAATGATTTTTTTATTGGTAAATCTAATCACCAATCTTATTTTTTTTGAGAGCAGTAGCTTTAACCGGTCAGGATAATTGGTTTTTTGTTCCCTTTTTCTCCGGTAAAATACTGTTCGTGGTTTTCTGTTTGCCATTCTAGTTGTTTTTCTTTTCTAGCAGATTGTATTCATTTAAGTACAATTTAATGTGTCTCTTATTTCTAAAAAATCCACTTTTAATCTTATTGTAAACCAGTTGATAATTCGTGCTTGAGATTAGCTTCTTGTCTCGCAGTTGTTTTAGGAACTTTCTTTGGATCCTAACTCTGCTGATCCATCTATCTTTTCTGCTTATGATCGAAAACTGGTTGCCCTTTCGGCTGCCTTTTCCTTTTCTCTTTCCTTTCTTTTTCTGGGTAGCGTTTTTTCTCGCTCGTGCTCGGGAATGCTCATTAACCCTCTTCTTGGTAATCTTATTCATAGCTATAAGCCCGCGTATATCCGATCGGGTTAGTGCTTTTTCAATATCTTCTAGAGCATTATCAGCAAACTTTACTTTGTGTGGTGAAATCTTGAGGATTTTTGCTGCGAGGTATTTTTTGTTTATCATTTCTTACTGCCTTTTAATTAAGCTTTTTTCGATTGCTTCTTTTTTTTTTTTTTTCTCAGTCTTAGTCTTTTCTTCTTTGTTTTCCTCAGCTTTTGCTTTCTCCTCTTCTTTCTTCTTCTTTTTGTCTTCGGCTTTGTATTTCTTCTCTTCGTGCTTCTTACCTTTTTCCTTAAGCTTATCTTCTCTGGAATGCTTTCTGGCAGCGAATTCAGACTGGATTTTTTCAATAAGCTTCTCTGCGTTTTTTACGTTCAACACCCTTATTTTCTTCTCAACTGCTAGTCGAAGTAATTCCAAGCGTTTCTTGTTCCCCACAGTTGAAGAGATGATTGCCCCTTGCTTTTTGGGATCGATAGCTTGTAAACCAGGAGCGTTGCTAACAACTACTTTTTCTAATCCAGAGGAATGCAGCCCACGCACTTCTCTGGGGGATCCGTACCCAGCGGTCACCAATCGTGGCTCCCCTCTTAATCTTCTACGTATAGGAGAGGACGTTCCCCGTGGATACCTCCATCTCGGCTTAATTCGTGCGTACCCTTTTGATTCCCTCTCTACAAACTGGGGCTTGGATTTTTTTATTTTCTTTCTCAATTCCAGCAAATTTTCGGTTTTCATGGTTTTAGGTTATTGATGTTTTATCTCTTCTCCGGTTTGTGGGTGATGTATATACCATCCTGGAATCTTCGTATGTCGCGCTTAGTTATTCGACATAAGTTTTCTATCCGTGACGCAGCTAATCCTGCGGCTTCTATATCCGGACTGGTTATGGTTATATCACTACCACTCATTTTTACTTCTACTCCTTTTGGTAGGGTCACTTTTCTAGGAATAGTCTCCCCAAAAAAGTTTTTTATGGTTAATTCGTTCCCTCCCAGAGTCACAGTCATGGGAAAATGTCCAGAGCATATTTTCAATTTATAAGTATGGGGTTCTTCAACCCCTTCAACCATATTCTTAACGTGGGATGCGAAAGCGCCTAATATGGTTTTCTCGCCTTTGGTGTGTCGGAAGGTAGATATCACCACCTTATGGTCAGCTATGGTTATCGATATTTTAGGATGATTAAAGTTTCTCTCTACTTCTCCATTTTGGCCTTTGATTTTTAGTGTAGTTCCAGCTATTTGAGCGGTTACTTTTTCTCCAAAGGGTATTTCTTTAACGAAGTTATTTTTCATTGTTTATAAAGTATGAAATACTTTTAAACTAGAGAAAAATGCTTTTTTCATTTTTCTCGTTGTTTTAGTAGCAGTAAGCGAGCAATTTCCCCCCCACTTTCTTATCTTTCGCCTGGTAATGGGTCATGATTCCTAGCGAGGTGGAAACAACAATCACGCCAAAATCCTTTGAAGGGAGGTATCTTTTCTCCCATTTCTCAAAATTGTTGTGTTTGGTGGAGAATCTCGGCTTTACCACTCCGCATTTATTGATGTTCCCAAGTAAATTGATTTTTAATACGCCCCCTTTCCCGTCTTCTATTTCTTCATACGATCCTAAGTAGTTATGCTCATTCATTATGGTGAGTACCTCCTTGATGAGTTTTGATGTTGGCTTTACTAGTACTTCGCGCTTACCAACTTTTTCAGCATTTAATATCTTAGCCAATGTTGCTGCTAATGGATCGTTGAACATTTTTTACCTCGCTCGTTTCAGTAATATTTTTTGAAGCCTATGCTTGGACCTATTTCGCGGAAGCACTGGCGGCAGAGGTATACTCCATATTTGTTAATTAGGCCCCTACTTCTTCCGCAGTTTCGGCATTTTTTCAGTGCGATTCAGCTTTCTTTACCGGTTTAGCGTTCAATTGCTTGAATGCTTTTTTATAATCGCTAGTAGTCATGGTTATCTAACCACCTCCACACCCAGTTTTTTAATAAAGTCAATTGCTTCTTCTTTGGTAATGAGATGCTTTTTACCTACTGCTTTTCGATTTAATTTTCTTTTCCTGATCCTATATCCTGGTCTTTCTAGGGTTACTGCTACTTCTAGTCCCATGATTTTTAGCTCTGGATCATAATCCATCCCTTCGATATCGATGTACTCAGGAATTCCAAATGAAAAGCCTCCTTTGCTATCAAAGTTCCCTTCACTTAGAGTGTTATCTTTGGCTGCTAGCAGCCTTTTCAATAATCGTTCAGTATTTTTTCTTACCGTAACTTTACATCCTATTACCAGCCCAGGTCTTAATCCCCAGCCGGGAATCCTTTTTTTAGTTTTGGTTTTAACCGGAGTAGTGGAAGTAATTTTATGTAATAGCTTCAACCCCCTCTTTAGGTGCTCTTCGTCTTTTCCCGATCCCACATTCAAAGTAACTTTAGCGATTCTTATTTCTTTCATGGGGTTGTTCTTTTGGTTGAGTGCCATTTTAAGTGATTAGGATGCTCGGCTTTTAATCTCCATAACCGGCTTATCTTTTCCGATTACAAACAAATACTCTTTTGCTGTTTTGATCTCTTCTCCTTCTTTGAGATAAACTCCCTCGTCTCCTTTTATTTCTTTGAATATTCCTATACCTCCTTTGTGTTTACCTTTAGTTAGGAATACCACTGCTTTTGGCGCCAAAGGAAGTACTTCAATAATTTCCAGTGAGGGAAGGCTGACTACTATGCTGTCTCCAACTTTAGCTTTGATATCAGCAATAATATTTTTTCCGTCATGGAGATTAAACTGGACCTTATTGTTTGCTAGCACCGTTTTCCCCACTATTTTACATACTTTTATCTTGCTCTCCTCCGGGCTGATTGTTACTACAATTATTCTACCTTTCTGGTCAAACATTACCCGATATAATTGGTAGAGATGGGGAATGGTTATCACGTCAAATAACCCTACAATGAAGCGATACTCTTTTCTTCGTTTCCCATCGACAAGTATTTCGTTATTGTTCAATACTTTTCGCGTTTCTGCCAAAGTGGAGGCTAGCTTTAACTCGTCTCTTATTATGAGTCCCAAGGCGATGCCTTCTGATAAAGCATGTGCTCCAGCTTTTGGTCTGATGACATATTTACTTTTCTTTCGGTTGATCATCCAAGTTTTTGGTGAGGAGAGCCTCTTCAAGTGATTTTTCATTTCTTATCCTCATTACTCTTAGTTTTAGCTTTGTGGTCATCCTTTGAACTTTCTACAGCTTTCTTCTTGGATTCTAATTTATGTTTTCTTTTTTTATCATTTAAATCTAGATCAATAATCATTAGGTTTGAGGGGTGCAACGGAACCAAAAGTTTGGTTCCATCTTTCTTAATCATCTCTATGCCAGTGATAAAAACCCTTTCCTTCTTGAGGTTGATCCTTTCTACTTTCCCTTCTTTCTTAGCAAACGGTCCCCTTAATACTTTTACTTTATCGTTCTTTCTAGCCTGCACGTTTCTGTATCCATACTTCTTTCTTAAGTCTGGGGACAAATGTACATGGAGCTGTTTCTGTTTTAAATGTAAAGGAGCATTAAATCTATACCGGCGTTGTTTTCTTGCTTTGGTGCTTCTTTTCCAGGCGGTGGAAAATTTTAGTTTACTCATTTTTGAGTTCCTATTCTTTGTTAACATCCTGATTTTTCTAAGCCATTTATACAATCATGCTGGCAACTTTAGCTACTGCCGGCCAACGTTCCGCCGCTTCTTTAGCGATGGGCCCTTTGAGCAGCGTTCCTTTAGGACTTCCTTTTTCATCTTTAAGCACTACTGCAGCATTATCTTCAAATTTTATCCTGGTACCATCGGCACGTCGGTATTCTTTTCTCTGTCTTACGATTACTGCCGGAACTACCGTCTTACGCAGCTCTGGTTTGCCTTTTTTTATTGAGGCCATGACTAAGTCTCCCACACCCGCAGAGGGAATCCTTCCTCTCACCGTTTTGTGCCCTTTTACTGAGATTATTTTTAGCACTTTGGCGCCGGAATTGTCACAGGCGTTAATATATGCTTGCAGCGGCAGGGCTCGGGTCATACTACTTTTTATTGCTTTCATTTTCGATTACAATTACTTTTGTTTTCTGGTCTTGGGAGCGGCAGGTGCTTTGATCTCTTCCTTA
Organism: Candidatus Woesearchaeota archaeon; assembly: GCA_016213985.1. GTDB lineage: Archaea > Nanobdellota > Nanobdellia > Woesearchaeales > GW2011-AR9 > JACRPH01. The sequence goes on along the minus strand of JACRPJ010000036.1, from coordinate 628 downwards.
CTCCCGCTCTCTCTCATCTGGATTATAACATAATGTTTGGTCTTACTCAGGGGTTTGGTTTTTGCTACCAGCACCTCTTGTCCCACTTCTGCATTTATACAGGCGGGATTATGTACTCTTATTCTTGACCTTCTTAATTCGTACCTTTCATATTTTTGAACATAATAAGGCCGGAACCATTCGATGGTCGCAGAGTGATGGATATCCTTCTTGGTTACTTTTCCCGTAAATAGTTCTTTTTTAACATTGACCTGTCCATGGAACGGACACTTCTTATCCGTACATTCCTTTTCTGGTGCATCAATCCCCAATATCTGTTTTTTCATTTTTTGGTCTTGCTTTTTAGTTTTTTAATCTCTCTTCGGGTCTTTTAGTTATCTTCTTTCCTTCGATTATTTGGTTATTTTCTTTGATCCTGAAGGTTATGTTCTTCTTAAGCAAAGTTTTTATTTTGCTTTCACAGTCAACTTTAAGTGTAAACTTGGTTTCGTCGATTACTTTCCCACTCCTTCCCAAGTCGCACTTGTTAGTTGACGCGACAATGCTTATTTCTTTCCCGATAAGTGCAGTTAATGGCTGCTAAGTCTCAACTAATTTATTGGCTAAAGTGGTTTTTCCTGCACCATTT
>JACRPJ010000016.1:1273-3507 GCA_016213985.1 Candidatus Woesearchaeota archaeon | reverse complement strand
AAAGGGGAAGGACACAATGCGGTGGTGTACAATACCCTTGGTTCTCTCGGATGCATCATTTTAGGAATAATTTTATTTCCACTTTTTATTTACAGCATGAGTGTAGTTTATCCGTTTATCAAGAGCATCATGGGTTATTTATTAGCTTTAATTATGATGTTCATGATCGGCAAAGAGAAGAAATGGCTGCTCAGTTTAGCAGCATTCATGATTGCGGGTGTGTTAGGATTGATTGTGTTTAGCATTCCTATTTTGAAACAGCCTTTGTTTCCGCTCCTTTCCGGAATGTTTGGCCTTTCTCTGCTAATAGTTAGCCTAAAAGATAAGACTAAGATCCCCACACAAAAACAAAGTGCTCCTCTAGCTCTCACTAACCAAAATCTGGTCAAGTCCGTCTCTGCTGCAACGGGAATGGGTTTTGTCTCTGCTTTTTTACCCGGGTTTGGAAACAGCCAAGCGGCAATTGTAGCTACCAATGTCGTAGGAGATGTTGGTGATGAAGGTTTCCTTACTTTAGTTGGAGGGTTAAACACCGCCTCTATGTTAATTTCCATCGCTGCGGCTTACATTTTAGATAAAGCGAGAAATGGAGCCATTGTGGTGGTGAGGGAAATCACTGGAAATATAGGATTTGAAGAAATGATGTTGTTTCTGGGAGTGGCCTTAATTGCTTCTGGATTGGGAGCTCTCTCGGCGTTGAGATTGTCTAAAACCTTTTCTAAATATATTGTAAAAGTAAACTACTCTCGCTTAATTTTAGGAGTAATTTTTTTCATTACCCTCCTGACTTTCTATTTTGACGGAGTTTTGGGACTGCTAATCTTGATTACTTCTACTGCTGTCGGAATAACTGCAAGCCATTGGGGTATTGGCAAGAACCATTTGATGGGGTGTTTAATCTTGCCGGTGATATTGTATTTTGTTCTATGTTTGTTATTTTCAGGCAGAAAAGCTTAAAAAACGAGTATATTATAATTAGCTTGGTGCCCCTGTGGTGTAGTCCGGTAAACTTTAGTAAAGTTTAATCAAAGGTGGGCGACGTTCGGAACTTCGTTCCTCAGTCCCCCGGTTAAAAACTAACTAAAGGTTGGACAAACTATCATGCTGCCCTCTCAGCAACCTTTGGGCAAGCCAAATGTTGCATCGAAATTCGTTCAGGTGGGATATTCGGAAGTTTAACTTCCTCAACCCCACGACACAAGGAAAGATGCTTGGAGAACGGCAGCGACCCGGGTTCAAATGCAAGTAGCAGAAAGTTGCTTGATGGAAAGTCCCGGCGGGGGCACTCTTTTCTTAAGTAGCCTGAAAAGATTTATAAACAAAAGTTGTAATCTTAGAAAATATGGGTATATTATTTAAGACTTATAACGGAAAGCATCAGCTGCATCTCTATCGAGAAGTATGGGTAATGAAGAATAAAGCCCAGATGGAAGAGATTCTCGCTTTATTCAGCAAGAAAGAATTGTCTAAAGCTAAAATTACTCCTGCTGAAAACCAGATTGAGATTGAGTTGAACGGCTTGATTGTGGACTGCAAGGACGTGGCTGATTTGAAAACCAAGTTTGCTCTTTTGGTGGATTTGAAAACCAAGTACCAGAAAGTGACTCCGGAAGAAATTAAGAAGCCGAAAAAAAGCAAGTAAAATAATAATTATCTCTCCTTCTCCAGCGCTTCTACCAACAGCGGAGTAACATCAATTCTATTGCTCGGATGCTCAATACAGTTGGTGGTTATAACTCCGTTCACTCCCGCTTTTCTCAGTTTATTCATCGCGTTCTCTACCAATAATCCATGTACTCCAACAGCATAAATCTTGTTTGCGCCGAGTTTCTTGGCTCCTTTAGCCGCTTCGGCAATAGTATGGCCGGTGCTGATAATGTCATCCACAATAACTACGTCCTTTCCTTTTATTTCAATCGGATGAATCATCTTTACTTCTACATGACGAGAACTGTATCGAGTTTTCTTTAGCACCGTGGCATGCACATTCATGTGCTTAGCGATATCTTCCGCCCATTGGCACGATTCCCAGTCCGGACCGATAATTACTTCTTTAGAAAAATGCTTTCTTACATATTCTTCGATTAAGGGATTGGCAGTAAGTTTAATGGCCGGAATAGTAAAAATGTCGCGCAGAGATTTGTAACGATGAATGTGCGGGTCAATGGTAATCAACTTATCAAAAGAATGGTTGATGAGTTTGGCCATCACCCGGCTGGAAATGCACTCCCCTG
>JACRPJ010000016.1:0-1229 GCA_016213985.1 Candidatus Woesearchaeota archaeon | reverse complement strand
CCGGCTGGAAATGCACTCCCCTGGATTGAAGCGTTTGTCTTGGCGCATGTAGGCAAGATATGGTGCTACCAGGATAACTTTTTTAGCTCCCAAGTCTCGGGCAGTTTCTGCAGCAAAGAGAACATCAAATAATGATTGATCAGGGTGGGGCTGGAACGATTGGACTATGACCACAATTTTTCCTTTTACTTCGCAGTTAAATTTTAAATACAAATCTCCATCAGGAAAGGCGCCAATTGTTAATGGTGAATATTTCGCTTTCAGTTTAGAAGCCAGTTTTTTAGCAATATCAATGAAATTACCGCAAGTAGTAATGATCATACTCTTTACCTCTTTTAAGCATAGAAAGAATTTCTGGTTTATAAAATATACTCTCCTCTATTGGTTTCTATAAAGAAAGCTTTATAAACGAGTTGGCTATTTTTAATTCCACATGAAAAGAAGCTCACGACGCTGGAAAAAGAAAGGGCAAATGCGCTGGAAATGGCAGAGGAAGAAAATCAAGAAAGCCAAGCGCAGAAGAAAGATCCAAGCTGCATAAAGTAAGCTATATAAGTTATTGTACAATTATTTCTGTTTAATCTTCTGTTTGTGGGTACTTTGGTTATCAAGTTTTTCTTTATTATCAAATATTTTAGTTTATGCTAGCACCCTTTCTCCTTGTAACTTTGAAGTTGTTCTAAATCTTTAAATATTATTTGGTTATTGCTGCTTCGATGGCAGTTAAGGTTTATACGACGGAAACTTGTCCCGAATGCAGGGTAGTAAAAAGCTATTTGCATGCGATGAATATTAACTTTGAAGAGATTTTGGTTAACACTCAGGAATTAATCGAAGAAGTGATTAGCCTTACTGGGCAAAGAAGGATTCCAGTAATTAAGACTGATACTGAAGTAATTATTGGTTTCGATCGCGAGAAAATTAAAGCTTTAGTGGTTTAGCCTTTCTTTCTAATTTCTTATACCAGTTAGAGCATAAAATAGTAGTAATACTATTATAATCCCTCCTAGAATATATAATGCTTTTTCTTGCTTGGTCGTTCGTGTTTCTTTAAGGTCAGTAGTCCAGTTTAAGGTAGTTGGGGAGGGGGTAGTTACTGGGGGTTGGGGTGTTGGATTTGCTGCAGTGTCTAGGGTTGTATCCTTAGTCTGCGGCACTAGGGAAGTTAGTGGTACTTCGGACGGTGCTACTGGTTGGGTAATTGGAATAGCGCTGCTCGTAGTATCGAT
>JACRPJ010000015.1 GCA_016213985.1 Candidatus Woesearchaeota archaeon | reverse complement strand
GGTCCACGATCATCTAATACATTTCTTAGAAAATGGTGCAAGTATAAAAAATGGTGTAAGTACAAAATATAATATTGTTATGCTTGATTTCGACGGCTACTTTAATAGCTATAAAAAGAGATGCCTGGAGCTGATTGTAAAAAAAGAACTGCTTACTGAGCAAGCCTTATTAGGGACAAACTTCTTCAAGTACGACATTAATTCAAAACTATTATTAGATATCTTAGAAAAAGGGAATTATTTTGCCCATGATTTAGAAAGGTATTGTTATCAGACAATGAGGGGTAGCTATTTTTATTCTGATTTTTTTGCTCTTTCCGGGGATAAAAAGCAGCCCCTTAAAATCCCCAACAGAAAATTGTTGGAGAAAAAGTAGGTGAGACAAGGAAATGAGTGAGACCAGGTACACTTTAAAAGAAGCAGTTGCTTATTTAAAGACAAATCTGTTCGACCTAGTTGCCCAGATAAATGAAAGAAAGGTTGCTTATCATCAGGAAGGAAAAACAATTTTCTTCTTAGAGGATGATCTTGCCCATTATCAGCAGCTTTCTCAGCAACGTTCCCGGAGGGAAGAAAGTTATAGCGTACGCTACGGCCCTCTTTCGTTGCGCAAGGCGATAATAACTTTAGAAGAAAAAATCGAAGAGAAGACCTCGCTTCACTTGAGTTATTACTTTTTAAAGAAGCAGCTATTAAATGATATTAATTCAAGAATAGTTCGAGCAACAAAAATTTATTTCCCTAAAAAGAGTGGTAATCGCAGATACTTGTCAGAACGTGACTTTGATAAAATTTTAAATAAATATCTTCACCAAATCGAGCAGGAAAAAGAATTAATCAGAGAGTCCTACTCTAAAAGGGAAGGAGTTGCTTACTTAACGTGCAGAATTAAAGAGGAATTTTTTAGCCAGGACCACCAGCACTATTTGCTCAAAGAGCCAAAAATACAATCATACTTGAACAAAATCGTTGAAGAACAGAAGATAAAGCTCAGGTTCCTAAACCAAGTTATTTTCAAGAAAGAGGAATTAGAGCAATTAGTGGCGAAACATTATTCGGAGTTTGATCACCTGAAAAACTATTTTTCTACTGAAGAGGCTGCTTACCTCCTGCGGAGTAGGATGATTGGCAAAGCGAGCAAAGTTCCTTCGCCCGGCCAATTACAGACAAGATTTCATAGCTGGATTGCTCTGGGCCATTTGAGCGGGGAAAGAGGAACCCTTCCTTTTTATGATCATAGAGAAAAATGGTTTGTTCAAAAGGAGAGATTAGAAGAGTTTATTGAAAATTACGTCTCAAGTGGCTTTAGGCTAAGACTGCCCTCTCAGGAAGACTACCAAAATGCTCTTTTTTTAATTAAAGGCCTACAGGAAAGAGTAGAACAACACTTTAACGTATCTCTTCCTAAAAAGATAACCATAAGCAAGCCGAGAGGAAGATATGCAACTATAAAATACCATAAGGAGGAGCTTTATGGAGCTAAGGCAGCAGCTTATTCTTAGATTAACCCAAAGAATGGAATTACGGCAGGAGTTACAGCAGGAACTACTCCTTGCGCTCCCGGAAGAGTTTGCTTCTTATCTTAATATTGAGAGAGACACTGATTTTAATTTATTACTCAAATCCCTTCCCTTTCTGAGCCTGCATGAATTTTCCCATCCGTTGTACGATCGGGGGGCAATAATTATTCCTAAACCGGCGGAGCTAAACTTAGAGGACAAAAGAGAATATTATAATAACGCTGTCGAGGTGGGAATTGACCGAGCAGCCGTTCTTATCGGCCCGGAGTTAAAGCGGTACACTTTAGAACAAATGTTCCAAGCCCATTATGCGATGATGGAAAGAGTTTTCAGAGACCATTTTGATTTGGAGAAATTTCCCCCTGAGCCAACCTTTATTGCCCGGCTTTATGCTGAGATAAAAGAGCATCAAAACGAAACCCAAAGTGCGGTTTTAAGAAAAAACCTGGAAAGATTAATAGAAAAAGCTGACCAAAATTTTTTGGGTAAAGTTCCTGATAAATACACTTTCAACCTGATTGTGGAGGAGTATTTTAGCGTCTATCAGAACACCAAGCTGAGAGGATAGCATGATAAATTATTTTATGGCTTATTTTAAAGAGGGAGATTGGCCAGAAACTTTTGCAGAGCCTATACCACAATAATATTTAAAAAAAGCTGCTCTCTCTAAAGTGGTTCGTGGCTGAGGAAACCCAAAACGGCGGAAATGAAGGAAAAAGCGTGCTGGAAATAGAGCATGATCTTCTTACTCCGGGAATGAAGCAGTATCAGGAAGTAAAGAAGCTTCATCCCGATTGTTTAGTAATGTTAAGAATGGGTGATTTTTATGAGATGTTTTACGAAGATGCGGTTACCGCGGCAAGGGAACTGGAAATAACTTTAACTGCCCGGGGGAAAGGAGATAAAAGAGCCCCTTTGGCAGGAGTACCTTTTCACGCTCTAGATGCTTACCTGGGAAGATTAGTAAAGAAAGGCTATAAAGTAGCCATCGTGGAGCAGCTGGAAGATCCCAAACTGGCCAAGGGCCTAGTAAAACGAGGCTTAGTACGAATTATTACTCCGGGGACCATCATTGAGTCCTCTCTGTTGAATGAGAAAGAGAACAACTATATCTTTGCTCTCACTGCTTTTGGAGAAGAATTCGCTCTGGCTGGATGTGATATTTCTACCGGAGAGTTTTTTACCACTACCCTTGATAATGTACAGCAGCTTTATCATGAATTTACCCGCTATGCCCCCAGCGAGTGTGTTATTCCCGAAAGCCTAAAAGTTGATTCTGAATTAATGAAGAAAATTAAGAGTTATGATTGCTTCATCAATTTCCTGGATGATGGTTATTTTTCCGTGGAAAGAGCCCGAGAGTTGCTGCTACGGCATTTCAGTTTACTAAGCTTAGATGCTTTTGGCCTAGAGGAGCATAAATTTAATACTGCGGTGAGCGGGGCTTTGCTGAAGTACTTAATTGACACCCAAAAGAGTGCTCTTTCTCATCTCCAAAAAATCTCTTTGGTCAGTGGGCAGGATAAAATGCTGCTGGATTCCAGCACTTTGCGTAACCTCGAGTTAATTAAAAATATCCGCGATGGTGGAAGTCGAGGGACGTTATTATCAGTTCTGGACCAGACGGTTACTTCGATGGGGGCGCGTCTGCTGCGGAAGTGGATTAAAGAGCCGTTGCTGAACATAGAAGCAATTAAAGAAAGACTTTCTGCGGTAGATGAATTGAACCATAAAATAATTTTGCGAGAGGAAATCGTCTCTTTCCTGCACCAGATGTATGATTTGGAAAGACTGATAAGCAGGATTAATTATGGGAATGCCCATGCCCGAGAGACGTTGTCTCTAAGGAATTCCCTCCAGCAAATTCCCCAGATTAAACAAAAATTGGGAGAAATGCAGAGTAAATTGCTGGAGGAAATTCAGACCATGGGAGCTTTGGAAGAGACTTTCAAACTCTTGGAGGATTCCATTCGGGAGGACGCTCCGGTTTCTACCCGCGAAGGGGGGATGATCAAGTCCGGGTATAACTCTGAACTAGACCAGCTTCAGGAGATAAAGCACAACAGCAAAAAGTTTTTACAGGAGTTAGAGGAAAGAGAGAAACAAAAAACCGGTATTCCTCTCCGCTTAGGTTATACTAGGATATTTGGATATTTCTTTGAAGTGACTCGAAAGAATGTTCCTCTGGTTCCCAGCGGCTGGATCCGGAAGCAAACTACGGTGAACACTGAGCGTTATGTTACTGAAGAACTAAAGCTAATCGAAGAGAAGATTCTGGGAGCAGAGGAGAAGATTATAGAACTGGAACATAATTTATTCCAGGATGTGTTACATAAAGTGGCAGAAAAAACTCCCTTGATTCAGGATGCAGCCTTGAAGCTGGCAGTGTTGGACGTGCTGTGTTCTTTGTCTAAAATTTCGATGGAAAATAATTACACTAAGCCGGAGATGGTAGAAGAAAAAGTGATTCAAATTAAGAATGGAAGACACCCGGTAGTGGAGAAAATCGAGTCCCAGTTCATCGCCAACGATGTCCTCTTGACTCCACGGGAGATGATGATCATTACTGGTCCGAATATGTCCGGAAAAAGCACGCTGATGCGTCAAGTGGCTTTGATAACGCTGATGGCACAAATAGGCTCGTTTGTTCCGGCAGATAAAGCCGTTCTGGGAGTGGTAGACAGAATATTTACTCGTGTGGGCGCTTATGACGATTTGAGCTCAGGACAATCCACTTTTATGATTGAGATGACTGAAACTGCGTTGATTCTGAATAGCGCTACCGAGAATAGCCTGATCCTATTGGATGAGATTGGAAGGGGAACTTCGACCTTCGACGGAGTGAGCATTGCCTGGAGCGTAGCGGAATATCTTCTTAACCACACCCAAGCCAAAACGTTGTTTAGTACCCACTACCATGTTTTGAACAAGTTAGCAGAGAAGTTTTCCCAGGTTAAAAATTATAACATCGCGGTAAAAGAGGTAAAAGGAGAGGTGATTTTTTTACATAAATTAGTTCTAGGGGGCACCGACCAGAGTTATGGGATCCATGTGGCAAAGTTAGCCGGGTTGCCTCGAGAGGTGGTGGGAAGGGCAGCGGAGATACAGTCAATTCTAGAGAAAGATGATGAAATGATGAGAAAAATACAGGCGAAGAGATTACAGGAGCAGATGAGTTTGGATAAATATTAATCACTTCTCCTCGAACTTCTCCACTGCATATACTTTTTCTCTAAAATAACCCCGCGATGCCCCGGCTTCAGTTTTCGAATCAATTCCATCGGCTCTTTAAAATCTACTTTTATCGGCTGGCTCAAAATAGAAATTTCTATTTCTCTAAGCTCTTCTTTCTGCAGCGGCTTGAATCGGGGATCATGGAAAGCAGCATTAAGGGCATTTTCTTTCACTCCTTCATAGACAGATTTAATGGGATAGATGTAGCCGATGCAACCTCTTAGCTCTCCCTGCTTATGCAGAGTGACAAAAGTTCCTCGTTTTTCTCTGAATTCTCTGGGAATAAATTCCAGCTCATATTTTCTATCAAAAAATTTAGCTTTGATTGTTTCTCGGGCTAACTTCAGTAGGCTTTGATGGTTGGCTTCATTCATGTGAGGTTTTAGTTGATTCATGTAGAGTTCTAATCAATCTCTTATACGCTAAATATCCTATACTACTTAAAGCTAACCCTCCCACTACATCAATAATCGTATGCTGCTTGGTGAATAACGTAGACCACAAAACCATCACTGCCCATAAAATCATCCATTTTCCTACTTTTTTGTTTTCGTGATTTATGATCCAAGCGGAGAGCAGGGAGAGAGTAATGTGTAAGCTGGGAAAATTGTTGTAGGGCAAATCGGCAGAGTAGACCCACTGCAATAGCCTGGAAAAGATATCCGTAGATAATATGGCGGGCCGGATGGCTTTGACCGGAAAGAGCAAGAAAGTCAAGTAACTAACCGTCATCGCTAATAAGTAGCTCTTGGCCGCAGCTTTGAAACGCTCCCGGTTCTCCACCGCAAAATACGGAGCAAGGACCAGGGCAAAACTGCTAAGATAAAAGAGAACCATTATAGGAAGCACCGGAAACACTTGGTCTAAAAAGGTATTCAGGGTTAATTCTACTCTTCCCTGGGAAAAAGTATTGATTAAGAAGTATGGGGCAATCCAAATGGAAATAGTTATACCCAGCCAGATCTCTCGAGTGTATTTTGAGTAAAATTCTTTTGGGGTCATTCTACATAAGCAATACTTGCATATCCTACTACCCGAGATTTATCTCCACTGGTATCTCCAGAGTTCCGGTAATCTATTAATTGTGGTTGCCAGCCTTTGGTTTCCGCTAGATGCATAAGTACTTTTATGGCTGCTTTACCACAAGCATCTAAAGAACCAGGATCAAAATTAAGGATCTTACTGATAGTATCATTATCTTTGAGAACCGCTCGGCCATATTCCAAGTAATGGCTTAGATCAGAACTGATGATTACTAAAGTGTCTTGGTCAATCTTTGCGGATAAGTATTTGGCTAGTTTCTCCTCGTTGACTGTTCCTAACACCAAAGCATATAGCTCAAACTCTCCCAGCGTCTCCTGGAGAAAGGGCAGTTGCACTTCTAAGCTGTGTTCAGCAGCATGCGCTTCGGGGAAAGAAACGAGTAAATTCTCTTTTTTCCAGGAAGAAGTCTCTCCCACTTTAACTATTCCTAGAGGGGTGAGAAAATCTTCTTCACCTATTGCTGCACCATAAAAGTTTTGGTAATGACTCGGACCGAGCAGGAGCACTTTTTTGAACGTTTTGCTTTCGAGCAGCTTATATCCTTGTGCTGCGACTATACCTGAATAGATATAACCAGCATGGGGAACGATGAGGGCTTTTAGTTTCCCCCTCAGAGGATATTCTTCTGCTTGCTGCAGGAATCCATCTATTTGCTTCTTCAGTTCCTCTGGGTTCTTTGGATAAAACATTCCGGCTACGGCTGGGGGTCTGACCATCTATTTCCACACTCCTTTAATCTTATAACCACAATATTTGCATCTATTATCTTCGATTCCCTCTACTTTAACTTTAAATAAGGCTCGGTGGATTAATAATTTTTTGCAGGTTGGACAATAAGTGTTGGAGTATTCTCTGCTTTGGACATTGCCAAGGTAC
>JACRPJ010000029.1:3844-5329 GCA_016213985.1 Candidatus Woesearchaeota archaeon | reverse complement strand
TTAAAAAAATTGCTTTTGTAATCGTAATTGGCTTATTAATTTTTTCCTCGGTTCAGGAAGCGAAAGCTCGCCAGCAAGATGACTTTTATAAATCGGCAACCATGCAGGGACCTCCGCCACAATTAGTTTCACTTCAGGAATATCTTTTAAAAAACACTCAAGTTAACGATGTTATCCTCTCTTCCAACGAAAATAGTTTTGCCATAAATGCCCTTACCGGAAGAAAAGTGGTCACTTCCAGAAGAGCTCATAATGATAAATTTCTTGATTTTGACCAAGAAGAGATTAAAGCTGCCATTATTTTGTATGGGAATAACACTTCGGAAAAATTGAAAATCCTAAAAGAAAGCAACATAAAGTACCTTTATTGGGATTACTATTGGGTTCAGACGGAGTATTATTTTGACCAAAATGGAAATATCCAAGGCTGGTTTGATCCTTTAATATTTAGGTACCCCGAAAAATATGGACCAATCTTACAGAATAATGGAATCGCCTATTTTCAGCAGCACACTTGGCTGGATCCAGCCGCGAAATATCCAGAAGCAGTACAGTATGATTTATTATTTGTCTCACCTAAAAATTATCGTTCGTTCGATAAACCTTGGAAAGCAGACCTGGACCCTTATCTGGAAGAAGTATGGAGTTATATTAATAATGAACAGAAAATAGCTGTCTTGTATAAGATTAACACGAGTTGAAATTGACACAAAGCAAGATTTACGAAACCAATCTAAATTAAGAAGAATGTAAATTCACAAAGTTTATCAACATTAAAAAACCCTAAAATATTAGAAAAATCATGGAATTATCCCTAATTATCCCTGCATATAATGAAGAAGCAAGAATTGGCTCTACTTTAGACCAGATTAAAGGGTATTTGGTTTCAAATCCGTTAGTAACAGAATGGGAAATCATCGTTGTTGATGACGGCAGCAAAGATAAAACGAGAGAGATTACCCAAAGGCATATCAACAGAGATAATAGAATCCGATTGAATGAAAAAAGAGAGAACCGAGGAAAAGGATTTTCGGTGAAAGAAGGTGCTCTGCTAGCTAAGTATGATACAATAGTCTTCTCAGATGCGGATCTTTCTACCCCTATCCAAGAATTAGAACAGTTTGCGAAACATCTTCCAGAGTATGACATTATCATCGGTTCGCGGGCATTGAAACAGAGCAACGTACAAAAACATCAGCCATTCCATCGAGAATTTATCGGAAAGACGTTTAATTTATTGGTCCGGAAAATTATGAGATTAAACATTCATGATACCCAGTGCGGGTTCAAATTATTTCGAAACTGTCGAGAAATATTCGAGCAACAAAAAATTTCCGGATTTAGCTTCGATGTAGAGTTGCTCTATCTTGCCCACAAAAATGGAAAGAAAATACTGGAGCTGCCGGTGACCTGGATTAATGACGAGAGAAGCAAAGTTAATCCGGTAAAGGATTCTTTCAGGATGCTGCGTGATTTGATAAAAAT
>JACRPJ010000029.1:0-3835 GCA_016213985.1 Candidatus Woesearchaeota archaeon | reverse complement strand
GATTATGGATAACAAAATTTTCAATAATAATACAGAAAGGAGGGACATGGAACTGGACTTTCGCCAGATAAAGACAGTAATTCTCGCCGGAGGGAAAGGTACTAGGCTTTATCCACTTGCGCAAGACATACCAAAACCAATGATCCTGATCCAGGATAAGCCTTTGCTGCATCATATTTTAGAGCATTCTCAGAAGTACGGTTTTTCTGATTTTCTCTTTAAAACCGGGTATCTCTCCAAGAAAATAGAAAATTATTTTGTAAAAGGAGAGAAATTCAATTGCAAGATAGATTATTTTGTAGAAGAAGAGCCATTAGGAACTGCCGGAGGATTACAGTTTTTAGAAAAAGAGAAGAATCCGGTCATTGTTCTTTACGGAGACGTAATTTTAAATTTAGACCTAAAAAAGATGATGGAGTTTCATCGTAAAAACAATTCTCAAGCCACCTTGGTGGTGCATCATTCTACTCATCCCGAAGACAGTGATGTAGTAGTAATAGACGAGAAGAACCAAATTAGTCAGATGCTCCATAAGCCCGGAAGTTCTAAGTTTGGAAACCTCACCAATGCGGCCATGTACATCCTGAATCCGGAATGTTTTTCTCTTATCCCTGATGGGGTTTACGATTTTGGAAAGGAACTACTGCCAAAACTAATTGAGAATAACTACCGGATATTTGGTTATTACACCAACGAATACTTAAAAGATGTTGGAACGATGAAAAGATATGAAGAGGTAACCCACGACATGAAATCCGGAAAAATGAACAAACCGGAAATTACCAAAAGCTATGAACTTTCCATTATCATTCCTACCTATAAAGAAGAGAATCGCATTGAGCGCTGCATCAAAGAATCGTTATTTTTCTTCCGCAATAATGAGCAAATAAACAATTTTGAACTCATTTTTGTATCTGACCATGCCAGAGATAATACTATCGAAATAATCAAGAGATATCTGCCGGATAATCCCGAGATAAGCCTGATTGTCAATGAGCAGAGAGAGCAGAAGGGCGGCTCAGTGCAGAAAGGGATGCTTAAAGCAAAATACGAATTAATGATGTTTTACGATGTAGATTTAAGCACTCCATTATACGAAGTAAACAATTTTCTTAACGAAATCGACAATTACGATCTCCTTATCGGCTCTAGGGGGATGAAAGAATCTAAAATTGAAAAAAAATGGTTTAAAGTCTTCCTGAGCAAATGTTATTCTCTGTTAAAAAGAACCAGCTTAGGCTTAGATTTGAAAGACACCCAGTGCGGGTTCAAGATGTTTAAGAGCAATAGTAAAATTCTGTTTGAAAAGCAGACTATTAAATCTAGCGCTTTTGATGTTGAAATCTTGTTCCTTGCTAAAATGCTAAACCTCAAGATTAAAGAAATTCCCATCACCTGGATTGATTCGGATATGAGTAACTTTAATATATCCAGAGTAATCTTAAAATTCCTGAAAGATACCGCCAGAATAAGAAGAAATAATTTTTTGGGGTTATACAAAAAATGAATTTGAATCACCCTGCGAATAGCTGTAGAATTTGCTCCAACCCTCAACTAGAAATTATAAAGAGCATCAGAACACCAGACACCTCAAATAAATTCTCTGTAGTTCGCTGTCTTAATTGCGGAATCATTTACATCGATCCTTTCCCTACAATCAACCAAACGACAGAATTATACGAAAAAAATTTGCTGAATAATTCCCAGTATTATGATCTCCATCACGAAGAAGATCTCGTCAGTTTCAATCAGAGGATGGACCTATTGGAAAAATACTCTAAAGAATTATTAGAAAAATATCCAGAAGTGCTTCCGGAAAAAGATCAGAAGCTGTTGCTGGACTATGGCTGCAGCACGGGGAATTTTTTAGAAGTTGCTTTAAATCGCGGCTACCAGGCAGAAGGCATAGAACTAAACAAAAATTCAGTAGAGATCTGCAAGAAAAAGGGCCAAAGAGTAAATAACCTTAGCCAAAAAGAATATGATCTTGTTCATGCTGGAGACGTGATAGAGCATGTACATGAGCCTATGGACTTCTTGCGAGAGATTTATTCTCTATTAAAAAAACAGGGGATTCTAATTCTCTCTACCCCTGACTGGGGGAAGTGGATTACCAGAAAGACACAAGTCAAACCCGAAGAACATTTGTTCTATTTCACCAAAAAAACTTTAAAAGCAATAGTTGAAAGAAGCGGATTTGAGATATTGTACCTCCAGAACTGTAGCAGAAGGAGATCCATTCATTCTTTGCTATTGAGCTCAACTTCCCAAAACGAAAAAATAAGTGCAGCTTTAAAAGTTCTTAATCTTCTGCACCTTGGCCGATCTATTAATTTCATTCTCAGCCACTTAAACGATGACCTGCTCCTTATCGCCAGAAAATGGTAACCTTCACATGGGCAGACTTATCCCCGGAATCACACAAATGTTTAAATAATAATTTTAAAACAGCATTAAATGAATAAAATGGACCTCCTCCTTATCTACCCGCCGATATCGATTAATGAGCGCTATGGAAAAGATGTAGGCGATGTAGGAGGGAACATGCCCCCCTTAGGGATTACGCAGATTGCTTCATACTTAAGAGAAAAAGAGATAGAAGTAGGCTTAATCGATGCCGTGATAGAAAATTATACTTTAGAGGAATTGATCAAAAAAACTCTGGACTTAAATCCAAAAGTGATAGGTCTGTCAGCACTAACCTCTAACTTCTACCGTACGGTTATATTCGCCCGAAAGATTAAGAAGGAAAGACCGGATACGCTGATAATACTAGGAGGACAACATGCCTCCATTATGTTAGGAGAGATACTCAAAGAACATCCCTATTTCGACTTGTTGGTTTATGGAGAAGGGGAACTTACTGCTGAAGAACTTGTTAGAAAGTACAAAGAAAGCAGCTATAACTTAAAGCAATTCTTAGAGAATTACGAAACATTAAGTAACATAAAAGGAATAGTATTCAGAAAAAGAGAGGAAGTAATAATTTCCCAAAAAAGGGAACTTATAACTAATTTAGATGAGCTGCCCCTCCCTGCTTGGGATTTATTGCCTATGGAGAAGTACATTCCTTTGCCCAACCAATACAAACGCACGCCGGTAATCAACATGGTAGTAATCAGGGGATGCCCGTTCAGCTGCAGCTTCTGCTCTGCTAATGTGATTGCCCTACGAAGAATACGACCAACTAGTCCAGAGAGAGTAGTGCAGATAATCGAGCATGTAATACAAAACTATGGGATTAAAGAAATTTCTTTTTGGGATGATATGTTAACGACTAACAAAGAATGGCTGCACCGATTATGCAATTTAATCATCC
Organism: Candidatus Woesearchaeota archaeon; assembly: GCA_016213985.1. Lineage (GTDB taxonomy): Archaea > Nanobdellota > Nanobdellia > Woesearchaeales > GW2011-AR9 > JACRPH01. Next base: position 516 of record JACRPJ010000029.1, on the reverse strand, counting down.
AGAAAAAAATTGATATTGTCTGGAGCTGTTATTCTAGAGTTGACCGAGTTGATTACGAATTACTTAAACACATGAAAGAAGCAGGATGCTGGAATATTTTCTTTGGATACGAATCAGGAAACCAGCAGTTATTAAATAATATCAATAAAGGGATCACTTTAGAGCAAATTGAAAAAGCTAATGAACTGTGTAAAAAAGTAGGCATAGAAATCCGTGCTTCATTCATGCTGGCTCTTCCAGGAGAAACTCCGGAATTAGCCGAAGAAACTATAAAGTTCGCCAAAAAACTTAATCCTGATTATGCCCAATTTTGCATCACCACCCCCTATCCGGGGACAAAATTATATGAAGAAGCCGAAAAATATGGTTCTCTTAGTAAAAACTTCTCGGAATATCACGGCTGGAAAGCAGTTTTCGTTCCTTTCGGATATAAAAGTAGCAAAGAAATCGAAGAATTAGAAAAGAGAGCTACGCGGGAATTCTACCTGCGCCCAAGATACATACTTAGCAGAATGC
>JACRPJ010000035.1:1988-4134 GCA_016213985.1 Candidatus Woesearchaeota archaeon | reverse complement strand
TTAAAATCAAAGTATCTCCACCTGCGTCTATAGTATTGTAGCAGATGTCTTCAAGCATCCTCTCCAGTGCTTCTTTCTTGGTTTTTAAAGTGGGATTATATTCTAATTGGTTTACTAGAGTTAACTTTGTTTTTTTATCTTTTTCTGCATTCTCTGCTGCGGAAGACGCCAAAGTGAAGAAATCAACTTCGTCCAACTGAGTAGAAATATCCACGCTGATAAGTTTGGCATTAATCGTGTTAATAACTCTTTCACTATTTAGCAAAGAGCCAAAAAGAGCGAAAGGATCAAAGCTTTCAAGGGCATCTTCTTTTATTTTGCCACAAAACTTTTTTTGGGTTTCTTTAAATCCCTCGTAAGCTAGATCAAACATAACTTCATCAGAAAATAGATCTACCAGATATTCCCCTACTACTGGTTCTTGTTCTTTGTTCTTTTGTCCTTCGTCTGGTAGAAGTTCCTTCCTGATATCTTCCCTTACTATTACTTTACCCAGCTGCTCTTGAATTAGGGATTTTTGCTTAAGCATCTCTTCGCTTATTCCAAAGTGGGAGCAAGATTCTATCACAAAAAGGCGCTTCATTTCATCTCTCGCCACAAGCTGGTAAGTAATGTTAATGTAATTAGTAATTTCATCTGTAATCAGCTCCTTCTCCTCCTGAGCAATAAGACTTAGAGCATTACGAATGCTATGCCTATCTCCAGACTGTTTTAATTCCGCTACTTTTTGGAGTAATACAATGTTTTGATCGTATTCTTTCTGCAGAGCAATGTTCTTCTGTTTTATTTCCTTACTCATCTCTTTTATTGCTTCTTCCATCCCAAAAGTTCTCTTGCGGTAAAATCTGTTCTCTTTCCAGAGCAGATAGCATTTTAATGGCAGTAATGTCCAAAGAAGGGCATTGCCACACCCTTTGGCCATTTTCCAGATAAGGCTTTGGTAGGGTGCGGAGGGATAAATATGGTATGTGCTAAATGACGCGCCCTCAGTTTCGCTGCTTAATCTCTCGATTCTAAGATCTTTTTGACCATATAGTTTCTGAAAGGTCATGATGAAAGCATAATAACTAAGATGGCAATCTCTTAGAAGAATCTCTTCCAGTTTTTCATTCCCGACGATTTTTCTAAGTGCTTCTTTGTATTTTGGAAGGGTTCTTCTTCTTATTTCAAATTTTTCTTCCTCTTTTAGTTTTTTAAGGTCTCCAATATCCTTACTGAGATAGGAAACATTCTTTTTCTTCTGAACAGCTACCATACCATTATCATTTAGTCTGAAGAGGGCCCGATTAGTTTCTACTTCTACATCAGTTACTGTAGTCCAATTTCTAAACTGCTTAGACATCTCTTTTAAGACCAGATTTAGTGGAATAATCCTAGCCATAGCTAGGAGTTGGTCTTGTTGGTCATTAGTGAAAGTTTTCTCGGTGCAGAAACCGTAAATAATTTCTTCTTTTTTTCTGTTTTCAGCCAGACTGAGCATAGCAAGGGGATACTTTATGGTTACATCTTCATTTTCAAAAGAAAGAAGCCTAGGATTACGAAAACGCTCTTTCTGCTGCTCAAATCGCTGCAGAATTTCTTCTAGGTGGGAGGGGGATTTCATATTCGCTCTCATTTGCTCTCTTAACCATCCCATAGTAATAATATTTTAATATGTCGCTTCTACAAAATACATATTATAAGATACTTTTTATAAGATAATTTTCGAATTACCATATTGTTTTTAAACAGCTCTTTTTATTATTTTGTTCACTAATGAAGAACCATACACTTCTGAACACTGTTCTTTCACTGGCATTAGGGCTTAAGTTGCTGAGTTCGACCATGCCTGCAGTGGCGGACGGCCCGAAACCGAAAGCGGTTTGGGAGGAAGTGGAAGCGCTTCCAGCTGAAGAGGGTTCTTCTAAGAATGAGTCCCCATTCGTAATCGTTCCGAAAGCGGGTTTTGGTTATCGCACTCTTGCTCGAGGGTCGGAGATAGAAGAATACGTAGATAAAACTCGCTTAAAGTTTGATCATTCCATGCCCGGGTTCAAGGATTTTATGAAGTTGGGTGCTCAGCTGCCTTATTTCACCGTAGGAGTAGAGGTCCAACCTCCCTGGCACTTGCTCTCTAAAGATAGTATTGGATTTACTTTTGATTTTG
>JACRPJ010000035.1:0-1977 GCA_016213985.1 Candidatus Woesearchaeota archaeon | reverse complement strand
CGACAACGGATAAAGAAATCTATGGTGCTTCAGTAGGCGCCATAAAGTTAGGGGCTACTCCTCCTACTTCGACTCAAGATTTGGGATTTTATGGCTCTTGGGGAATCGGAGCGAAGTATTCTCCGATTAGTTGGGGGGATTCTTTTAAATTCAAGCCGGTAGTGGGACTTCGAGGAGGATTTTCTTATCTTGATAGTAAGTCTATTCTCCATATTCATGTTGATGAAGATCATCCCGAGAATACTTACCCCGGATTGGATTGGGCAGCTTTAAATTCTGTTCCAATCTACCAAGATATTCGCACCGATGCTAAAACCAAAGGCTGGGGGGGGTTTGTGGATTCCTATGTTGGGCTTCTGTTGGAATACCTTAATTTTACTTTCCAGGCTAATGTAGGGTACCGCTATGAGAAAATCCCTACTTTAACCATCGGTGAGTACACTGTTTCCGACGGGAAAGTAGAAACAAAACATTCTAGTGTAAAGTATGATGCGAGTGGAATAAATGCCCAGGTTTTGGTGGGATATAAATTAAAATTTTAATTAAAAAAAGTTCCTCAAAGCGTTCTCAAAGTGCTCATCTGAACACGCCTTCTCACCTAAATACACTCTCTACTGCACCTGAAGTGGCGATGTTCTGGGCGGTAACCGTCGCAGTAAAGGTGGTGCTTCCGATTTTATCTGCCATAATGTCTCCAAACACGGAATTCAATGTTACCTTATCTTTGTTTTCCAAGATATAACTAATCTTTTCATTGCCGATTTCCATTTTTCCTTTACCATTAGCCAGGTTTAATTGTTCCAGTTCCATCCCCGTGGCGCTAAAGTGCTCATATTTTATTCCATCAAAATAAATTTGAATTGCGTTCGAACTTAAAACTACGCCATTAACCTGCAGGCGAGAGACTTTTCCGTTTAAGGAAATGGACTTGTCATTGAGGAGAATATCTCCCACAAAGCCGTGTATTTTAAAATCTACCCGGTCAATAGAATCTAATTGCAGGTCCTCTTTGTTTACTTTGATTTTGGTATTAAGATTATTGAATTTTATGTCTATATCCTCAGCTTTGGTCTCTGTTTTGATTACTGGGATAATGTCTAGCTCAACTTTGGTTCTCAGCTCTGGAGCAAGGATGGTTCTTTCTGAGCTTAAAGTGCCCCCCGTGTTTCCGGAGATTTCGACCGCGCTGCTTTCAGTAGTAGCTCCATCGGAAGATAAGATACCCCCTTCAGCCTGGTTGAGATTGCTCCCGCTTTCTTCGAATACTCCTGCTCCTAGAACCCCTAACTCTTTTCCCCGGAAAGCGATGAGCATTCCTCCTAACACCACAATAACTATTGCTATAGTAATGATGTAAAATCGTGTATTCGATTTTTTCCTATCTGGATCATTCATGGGTGTGCACCTCTTTTGATATTTTTGATTATGTAATTACCTAATAAATCAGTGGTTTTTATACTTTTCTATGGTAGTTTGCATAAAGTAATAAAGTTGAAGTAACAAATTAATAAATTAATGGATTGAAGTAATAGGTATAGCCTGAAGTAATAGGTATAAATAGGTATAGTCGGTGGGTATAGTAACAAGCTTTAAAAAGAGAGTTATTTTCATTTAATGTATGCCCGAACTGCCGGAGGTAGAAACCATAGTTTCTCAGCTTAAAAAAAAGATAGTGGGTAAGACGGTTATAGGGATGGATGTTTTTGATGCTCTGGTTGATTCCAGGATTAAGGATATTGCCCCTTTTAAAATAAAAGGCGTTTACCGCCGGGCAAAGTATATTGTGGTTGTTTTGGACAACCAGAAGTTTATTTTAATCCACTTGGGGATGACCGGGCAGTTCTTTTTTGCCGAGAAGCCGCAAGTGGAAGAAAAGAGGAATTATTACCAAAGATTCCTGGTGGGAAAGTTTAGGTTTAGCGACAAGTCAATATTAACCCATAACTCGGTAAGAAAGATAGGCAGCATTAGGCTGGT
>JACRPJ010000012.1:9932-11184 GCA_016213985.1 Candidatus Woesearchaeota archaeon | reverse complement strand
CTTTACTCTGCACGATGCGGTGTCGTACTAATCTCTTATTTTTTTACTATAGTCTAGTTGTATTTCAACCATAATCTTTAATTCTTGGGCAAAGAAGGATATAAACTTTATGGTGTTAGAGTATAAGAATGATGGTAAAAGTGATTCCCCCTAATACAACTCCACCTAACAAATCCCACCAATCGTGTTTCTTTAGATAAATTCGTGAATAGGCTACAGTTATCGTGATAAGAGTAAAAAAAGCAATTAAGTAATAATTGTAGTTAAAAAACCCAATCCAGGTTAATGAAAAAAATACAATTCTAGCCGTATGTAAACTGGGAAAAGAAGAAGCGTCAATTCTCTCGGCAAGATTATGGTATTCTTGCTTTTTGGGGCGGCTCTTGAAGTACAGTTCTCGTATTAGTACGGTGATTATGAACGTAATTAAGAAGCCTACAACCAACTTTAAAAATAGTTCTTTTTCTTCTAGAAGCAGCACTAGGACTGCTACTAATCCATAAACAGTTGCTCCTCCCAGAGCAGTAATGTCCCTAAATAAGATAGTAACGGCTCTTTGAGATAGTCTTTTTTCTTCCATGTTTCTCAGTTGTATTAGTTGTATTTACAGTCAATATTTTATTGGTAATGGTAAATAAATTATTAGTGTGGTTATTAGTATCCAAATAATAATACCTATAACCATATACCTATCTTTTATAATCTTTTCGGGTTGCCTAGCTATTTCTGATCCTTTATTTGTTAAAAAGAAGAAGCGGAAGATTACAAATATAGCAAAAGGCAATGTTATTAACAGGTATTTATGCTCACTTAGAAAAGAATATAATGCGTAAGAAATGATCAGCAACGTCGTAGAAATAATCATAAGCGAGTTAGTTAGCCCATTATTGTATTCTTCTAGAACTTTTCTGGTTTCTGCGGCGTGATCTTTTAGCAACATCAATTCAGAATGTCTTTTTCCTACGGACATAAACAATGACAGAAAAAAAGGACATAATACTAGCCATGGAGAAACTTTTGCATTTATTAAAAACGTGCCAGAAACTGCTCTAATTACAAATAGTGTGGCAATGGTAAGTATATCAAAGATAATAATGTTTTTTAAGAAGAAGGTGTAGAGCAGGGTTATTAACATTAGTCCAATTATCGTCAAAAAAAACCACCAATTCAGCCAATAGGCGGTAGCCAGCGAGGCGGCATATAAGAAGATAGCTAACGTTATCGCCTTGCTTTTTTTTATTACACCTAATAC
>JACRPJ010000012.1:0-9841 GCA_016213985.1 Candidatus Woesearchaeota archaeon | reverse complement strand
TTGTACCACAGATGGTCATGGTAAAATGCTGATCCAAGCACCGCTAATTTGAACAGTCCGGTATGAAACAGTAATGGCTCGACAAATGACAATGTTCCTTTTCTAAGCACCTGGTCCCAGAATATCACTGGGCTTTTGTAGGTCTGGAAATGGTAATTTGTCTTGGAAATGTCTTCTCCCACCACTTCAATTTGTGCTACGTCTCCCACTCCTAACCCACGATCGTGAGCCAGTTTGATGAATTTTATTTTAAGCGGGTCATAGCCCATCAGTTTAGCAGAAACAGCATCGATAGCTACTTGATCCCCAGAAGCGAGGAGATGATTTTTTATCACTGGCCTCATGGTTCTTGGGCCAGCACCATCACCAGCCACCGTTCCATCCATTACCGTGAATATTCCGGGATGGATTTCTTTTTGAATCGCTAGTAAATCCACCAATACTTCATGGATCATCTTATGACAGTGATGCCTTTTTGTGGTAATCAATCCCCCAAAAGCGTTTTTTATCGCGCCGGTCATCACCGTGTGTCCATGAGTTTTAATTGTGGGAAGATGAATCACATTTTTGTTGATAAGTATCTTAGGTATTTTATGATCTCCCCCGAATATCTTATCTAGCGCGAGTAGTCCGGTCTTAGGTTTGTAGTTTACCCATTCTACTTCTGTGAGTGGTTCATATTTTAGATTGTATTTTTCTAGCACGGGAAGCCATTTATTTCTCTTTGCTCCTTTCCACACATTCGTTACTACTGTCCTGTTTTCTACCGGATGGATGTTCTTATACCCATCTTTGATGAGAGTTTTTACAACCCCCTCTAACTGCCAGGGTTCAGTAGAGCAAGCAGGGTAGTATAACGACCAAGATAGGTTTAGCTTGAGGAGGGTTTCTTTATCTGTTTTGATGAATTTCTGGTATTCTGCCAGGTGCATTAGCCCATTATAATCAGTTATTACTGTTTGGGGTGTGGTAGAAAGTACCGCTACAATCGGTTTTAGATACATTTGATTTTACCTATTTTTACCTATTAATAGGTTCTTTTTAAGATTTTGGCAATAATATTGCATAAGTGCAGTTTTTGAATGAAGTAGTGAACTCGAGAGTATTCTCTGAATAAATCCTGCTTAGGAATTGCTTTTTCTGGGTTAAACAGTTAGTATCTTCTGGTGGACAAGCTAGGTAACAGTGGTTCAGGAAAATTAATTGATATTTGCCTTTTTGTTGCTCATATATTCTGGTAGAAAATCCCATACCATCGAGAGTTACGATAGGCTGATTTAAAAAGGAGACAAATGCTGGGTCGGAAGTCAGCACTTCTCCATCAATATTGTGCACTTTAATTACTTGGCTTACTTCTTTCTCGAAGGTAGGGGGCCGTTCCATATCCAGCGACAGGGGGAGAGGGAACAATAGCAATATTCCGAATAGTACCACAAAAGCGAGTGGTTTTAACACCTGCTTTTGGCGGGCTTTGGTTTTGGAGTAAAGGTAACTGATGAATTCTCCGGTTAAGATGGCCATAGACGGCAACGCCAAGACGAGATAGCGTGTTTCTTTTCTAGGAAGGTACCAAAAATAGGCTAAGATTAGTATCGATGCCAGAAAAAGAGTACTTCTTCGGTAATCCTGCCATTCTTTTCTTTTGAGGAATAGGATTACTGCCGGTAGAAATAATAGGTATAGTACGTTCCCCAGGAAGAAATGGTCGAAGTAGTAAGTCCATCCCGATCCATAGAACCAGGTAGCGGTGGTTACTATCCACGAGCCAACGACGAACGGTAGGAATATATCTTGGTACAGGAAATAATTTAGGATCAGATAGGGGATCAAAGGAGTGAGGAAGCCTAGAGTTAGAAACAAAATACGGTAGCAGTTTGATGCTGGGCTCATTGGAGTTTTCTTAGAAATTAATATAGCACTTATCATCGCCAAAAATAATATTCCCATGGGAAACTTGGTAAGAAAGGAAAGTCCCCCAAATAGTCCTCCAAGGAAGAGATTTTTCTGGCTTGGCTCTTTGAAGAAATAGTATGCGCCCAATAGTCCTAAGAATAGGGCAAGCGGCTCGGTTAGAATTAACCCCGTGAACATTATGAATACAGGAGTCAAAGAGAGCAAGATGCTTGAAAAAATGGCCGTATTTTGTCCATAAATCTTTTGAGTAATCCTATATACCAAAAATACTGAAAAAGTTGAGAAAATGATGTCCATTATTTTTCCAATGATGATTACATTAAGGTTTAACTTCCAGAGTAAGCCTAAAATGAAAGGGTGAACCAACGGACGGAAGGGCTCCCAAATTCCCGCTTCTCCGGCGGAAAAGATATACTTACCAAGTCCGATGTAAATGTGGGAGTCCCACCATAACGGATAATCCCAGCATAAGTATATTAGCCTGCTCAGTACCGTTATGGAAAGGATCAGCAACAAGGGATTGCTTTTTAGTCTTCGAATAAGAGCAGAACTTCTAAAGCGGCTTAAATTCATTTTGTATGATTTCCTTATGATTCCGAAGGTAGAGAGTTACAGTATTCGGACTGTCGTAGTGAGTTACAGATGATCTGTTGTAGTTGCTCCTTTCTAACCACTCCTTCATACTTTTTGTTATCGATGACTAAAGTAGGGTATTTGGTGATATTGAACTGTGACATGGTTATTTCTACTAAGGGTTCTTCATTCCGGAAATCTAAGTTTATTGGGAATACCAATAATTTTTCCTCAAATAGTTTCTTGAAATAGGTTAATACCGTTCCCTGATTAGGGCAGGAGGGGCATTCGACGGAATAAAAGTAAAGTATATTTACCGTATCCAGATTACATTTCTCCTTACTTTCCCTGGCCAGCAGCCAATAGCGTAAATTATCCAATAAATAACGGCGCATGATTATTCTCTTTCGGGTATCAGATACTTTTTTCTCTTCTTCTGAGGTAATGACTTCACTTAATGAATCAGAGAGATCTTCCATGGTTTCTTTTAATGCCGTGGATAAAATAGGACAATTATCATAATTACTAAAAGAACTCAAGTATAGGTACTGCGATTGTAAGCTTAGATATTTAACCTCCTGTTCTAGATTTATTTCTTCTATGGCAGTATAGCGATAATCTTCGAGAATAACACCTAAAGTGATTCCTAATGAAAATATTAAAAAAGTCACGATTCCAGCGATTATGTATTTATCCCGGCTGATTTTTCTGAAATTTCCCTTCTCTTCGCTTTCAGCAGCCTGCCGCATTTTGCTTACCATTTTATCCTTTTTCCTCTAACGAACTCCACAGTAGAAATCAGGAGTATTGCTCCTTTAAGAGTATAGTAAAATAAAAAATAAGGGAGCAGTGGTATCCACCCCCATTTAATTATTTTTTCTCGGGCATTTTTATGTGCAACGTAAAATAAGAACGCGCCGATGGCAAACAGGAATACAATAATAATTCACTTGCGAAAGTCGGTCAGCAGAAAATTCATGAAAGTTATCTTCAATTTAAAATTATAAAGATAAGGCCAGATGTTGAATCGGATGAGTATCATATTTTTGAGATATCTGAATAAGGGAATTAATACCAAGTAAGCGGCGATGGTTATACCGGTTACGGATAATGTGAAGCCTAGCAAGTTCTTTACCATCTGCATAATCCCAAAGTCCCCATATTTCTTGTTGGCAATGAGTTTTTTGTATTGATGCACACAGATGATACTCCCAAGGTACCATCTTCTTCTTTGGCGATAGAATGGCTTTATTTCTTTTGGAGCAGTAGTGTACACATATCCATCGGGGCATTGTTTGATTCTGTATTGGTGCTGTTGTACCCGGTAGGCTATTTCCTGATCCTCGGTGATGTTATGCTCATCAAATCCTCCCAGTTTTCTGATCACTTCAGTACGGTACAGGGAAAAAGGTCCGGGGGCCACATATAGACAGTCGAGATGACTGGACAGCCTGGCAATAAGTATTAAGACGTTATATTCCAGCCATTGCACCTTTTGGAGTAGATTTTTAGGCTGGTAGACTTTCATTGCTGGTGTGACGATAACCAAATTTTGATCTTGGTCATGCTCATATATGTGCAGCATTTTTTTGAGGGTGAGCGGGTCCACAAAAGAATCAGCGTCCAGACAAGCAAAGAATTCTCCTTGTGCTTTTTTTAGGGCCCGGTTCATAGAAGCTGCCTTCCCTTGGTTGGAATGAGATAACAGTTTGAAGTTGGGCTTGTTTTGGATGTATTCCGTTACGATTTTCTCAGTGTTGTCTTTCGATCCATCATTTACTATGAGCACCTCCAGCTTGTCTTTTGGGTAGTCTAAATTGTACACTGATTCCAGCGTTTTAATGACGGTTTTTTCTTCGTTGTAGGCTGGAACTATGACCGTGACTATTGGATATTTGGCAATGTTGATATTAGATGCTTCGTCTTTGAACGATTTTTTTTTGTCTAGATACACTAACAGCATGAATACTGAGAAGTACAAAGAAGCAACATAAGCAATCCATAACAGGATGTTTATAACGTTATTCATACTCCTAATCTCAAGACCTCCCCTAAGCTACAGGTTTTAAATAGGCTATGCGGGACTGGCTTATTCAATCGTTTTGCCTGGGCAAAAAATTGCTTTGCAATTTTTACGTCCCGAAAACAAGGAAATCGCAGATTTCTTGCTTTCGTTATTTAAACACCCACACTTCTGCCTCCTCGGAGGAATATACCAATTTAAATCTTTCGTTTTTTAGTAGAAATAATAATCCTTTGTCATTGGGGTAGGTTTGTTTTATTTTTGGGGCGATGTAAATCATAGAGAGGTTATTCTTTTCTAGTAACGGGAAGGTAATCGAAGCGTAAGTAGAGGTAAGCAGGGTTTGAGTGAGATTAACTTTATCTTTCTCCCGCTCACTGTCTTGGTATTCAAATAGGGGTCTTTTGTTAGAAAAGTATTCTATATAATAACTGCTTTCGGGGAGGGAGAATATTGTTTGGTCTTCAGGAACATTTTCTTTTAGCCAGGTTAGAACCTTTGCCTCGTCCGCAGAAGGCCCGGTGTTAGTTATTCTGCCCAAGTAAGTTAGAGTAGAGAAAAGTAGCCCTAGTATTAGGATTAAGGCAGTGAACTGCTGGAGTGTTTCTATGCTCCATTGGTTCTTGAATAGATAAATTATTCCCATTGTGGCAAAGAAGATAATAACCAACGCCAGTAGGAAAATAAAGTGGGTGTTCTGGATATATGCTCCGATTCCTACCAGCAGCAGTAGATAGGTCCAGTGATATTTCTTTTCTTTCCACATCATAAAGACTCCGATTACCGCTAGTAAAAGAGTAAATAAGGGAATCCCTCCCACTCCGCCTAAATCGGAAACTAGTTCCGGCAATAATCTTTGCGGATAGAATGGCCCCAGCTGCAACGGCAACTGTAATACCAAATAATTAAAGAGTGTGAGAGAGAAGGTAACCATTAAACATATCGTCGTGAGCACTTTTTCCTTGTGAGAGTAGTAGAAATACGTAGCTTGCAGTACCAGCATAAAGATCGAGCTGAATGTATCTATGAACGTGGCTAGAGCGAAAAGGATTATCGAAAGGTACCGGAACACTTTTAATCTTGAAGTTAGCAATAAAAATCCGGATAGAACGAGGAAGAAAAATAAGGAATGAGCGGAGAGAGTTATGGACGTGAATATAAATATAGGGGAAGATATTAACAGAGCCATGAAAAAGAAAGTGAGTTTTTCCGGAAGGTCTATTCTTTTAGCTAACTGGAGCATTATCAATACTGAAGCTACTGCTAATATCAATGGTATTAAGATCAAAGTTGATTCTGGCAATGCTTTTTGCAGGAGGTTTAGTGGCCAGTAGTAAAAGTTATCCCAGCTGATTTCCTGAGCATGATAAAGATGGTAGTAACTCTCTGGTCCCATAATTAGGGGGCTATTCTGCCAATAGTTTGAAAGCAACGGCATTCCCAGAACAATAAGCAAAATAAGTGAGAAGCACCAGTTTTTATGAGTTAGCAGGTGGTCATAGTATTTACTGAGTAAGTCCATTTTTTGAAAAGTTTTGTTATTTTTGTTATTATTCTCTGGTGTGGTGTTCATATGCTCATGGTCTCCTCGAGGTTGCACTTGATGGAATATATTCTAGTTCCTAAGTCATAGATTTTCTGAAAACAGGGCTGGGTTAAATATTCCATTTTTTCGATACCATACTTTTCTTTCGCGGAAGGGGTGAGCACTAAATACTGAACTTTATTTTCCTCTAATATGTTTAGTGCCTGCGTCTGGAACTTGGTAGTATATAGGGTATTGAGATCCATGAATCTTTGCTTCACATTTTTGATTAGGCTGAACTGGTCGTCCATGAAATTGGGGCGTTTGCTGTAATAAGTTACCAGATGGCCTTCAGGTAAGGTAGAAGCCACCCTTGCTCCTGGCGGGGTATTTTTTTCCAGCCATTGAAATGCAGCAATTTCTTGATTAGTTGGGGTATCCTGCTTCCAGGCAGTGCTGAGGGCTAAAGGAACAATAGTAAGGATAAGAACGCTTAGAGTGATTGCTAATAAATACCTTCTTAACCAGGGGAACTTAGTTTTGCTGACATATTCAGCCAGATCGTAGTAAAAACTGGCAAACAGAATTGCTAAAATTGCGCCAAAGAAAGATAGTGAAAAGTTGAAGCGTAGTAAGCTGAACCAAGCCAGAGAAGTAGTAGCAATAACTAAGCTAATTAGTAGGAATAGCCTCTGGCTTTTTACTTTAAATAACGATTGGTAAACTACAAATAGTCCCGCTAGGAAGGGCACTACACTGACCAGAACTACAGCTTGGAGAATGGAAACCTCCGGGAAATAACTTTGGATGATTTGGGGGGGGATGTTTTGCCAGATGAACTCTATCCCCTCGTTGATCAACACCTTTTTGAAAAATAAAAGTTGGAGCCATACAAATAAGAACAGCGAGAAGAGCATCAATTCTTTTTCTTCGTTTCTAATCTGTTTTTGCTCTAAGTAGGAAAGTAATGTATATATCCCAAACCCAATTAAAATCAACACCGTAGAGGTGCTGGTAAGAGAGAGTACGATGAAAGAGACAAGATACAGGGCAAGGTATTTTCGTTCAGGAATATTGAGGAAACAATAGATGGCAAATAGGGTTAAGGGCAAGAATAATGTTTCTACCGTAAAGCTGTTGGTAAAGTACAATACGGGCATAAATCCCGCTATGAATGCCGAAATTAGAGAAGCGGGATCATTGTTGGTTATCTTTTTGCTGATTAAGTAAACTAAGATGGTTATCAGAGAAATGAAGATGTTGGGAATGATTTTTGCTACTAGTTCCAAAGGCATTAAAAAACTAAACCCGGCTAGGAGATAATGGAAAAAAGGAAGGAACCTCGATTCTCTTCCATTGTAAGACAACTCATCTTGGTACAGAGGAAGCCCAGTGTCGTGAATGTGTTCCACTTGGCGTAGGTTAAAGTAGGATTCATAGGTGAAATTGGGAATAACAAAAGCCAGCACTAGTCGGGTGACTAGGGTTAATATAAAAATAGCTGTCAGCCAGTATCGGGTGGCTTTTTCCATTACTGGAAAAGAATTGTTTCCGCTTTTATAAAGTTGTGGGTGAGAAAAAGGGTGGTTAAGATATAGAAATGTTTATATCTGTGCTTTTAATTGCTCTTTCATGCCCAAACTTTCCACCGGAATAGATTTTTTAGATCGTTTGATGCTAGGTGGCTATGATGGAGATATTATTACTACTGTTTACGGTCCTTCTGGTTGTGGTAAAACTAATCTCTGTTTAATTGCAGCAGTGAACGTTGCTTCTAAAGGAAAGAAAGTGTTGTTCTTAGATACAGAAGGACTATTTCTTTATATTTTGATTCATAATACATTTATTTTTGAATAAGCTACCGCCACATAACTTTTTTTTAATTATAAAAGTTTTTCAGCTACTTTTGAAGCTATGAAAGAATTGGCTAATGAACAGATAGGCTTAATTGTAGTGGACTCTATTTCCATGCTTTATCGCCTGGAATTGGGCCAAAGTGAAGGAATATATGAGGTCAATGCCGCTTTGGGGAGGCAGATTGCTTACTTGGTAGAAATTGCCCGAAAGAAAAAAATTCCCGTGCTTCTGACCACTCAAGTCTATTCCGATTTTGACAACCGCGACCAAGTAAAGATTGTGGGCGGGGATTTATTAAAATATGGTTCTAAATGCTTGATTGAATTATTAAGATTTAGTAATTGTCGGGGGTTAGTGTTAAGGAAGCATCGTTCCCTGCCAGAGGGATTAGAGTGCAAGTTTAGGATTGTGCAGGAAGGAGTGGAAGAAGTAAAGTAGAAGAAGTTTGACACTTCCGATTGATAATCAAGTTAAATTTATATAATCAAACGATTTTATCCCAAATTATGAAAAGTAAAAAAAGAGGAAAGAGCAAGCTTAATAATAATCAGGTGTGGACCATTTTTGGGGTAGTGTTGGTATTATCATTAATTGTTATCTTTTTCCTTTCTCCCTATATCCATTTGAGCGGATCAGCAGTTCAGACCGTTTCCCATATAAAAGCAGGAGATGAACTTTTTTTTGAAGTAAAAGTGGATGGCGTTAAAGACATTACGGTAACCTTTTCAAAAGATGTTAAAGACATAATGATTGTTACTGAACCGGTGGATAAAGTTGGCTGGGATTTTAAAGGAATAATTTATTCTATGTTTAAGATTTCTTCTCAGGATGCGGATAAGATTAGTAAGTTGGTACTTACTCTGAAGATAAAAGAGCAGGAGTTGTATAACTCAGGCTTAGCTAAGTATGATGTGAGAGCTTATCTTAACCGTCAAGAGTTAGAAACCACTTTTGAAACTCAAGAAGGGGATTATTTTTACTATAAGGTAAAGAGCTCGGGGTTTGGTGATTATGTAATCGGAAAAGCGGAAGTTGCTAAGATTCCAGTTAAAGAAGTTCCTCCGGTTATCGAGCCATCTAAGGCTGCTCCTGTGCCCGAAGTTCCGAAAGCTGTGGAACCTGCTCCAGAACAACCTGCACCGCTGGCAGGAAAAGCTAGCGAACAGGAAACTCAGTCGAGGGGAATCTTCCCAGAAGTTGCGGATTTTTTTAGGAAGCTGTTTAGCTGATTATTTTTACCCTATTTAAACTAAAAAAATAAAAAGAAAAAATTAGTAGCCGCGGCAGTCTACGCAGTAATACCTGTTGGCGTTTTCTACCACGATGCGCTTGCCGCACCCTTTGCAACACCTCTGGATTTTAAACTTTTTAACCTCTTGAAAGATATGTTGCTTCAGTTTTATCACCTTCTTTTTTAGAACTAATCTTCGATGAGGAAAAGGTTAGTATATAAATGTTTTCCTGGTTTGTCGTCGGGGGGCTTAGTCTGGTTAGAAAATAGCGGGCATTTTACCCTTATTTTTACCGTCGATAAATTATGGGTACAATTAGGTGGTTTGTTACATTAAAATAGTGAAATCGGATTTTGTTGAATAAAGTCATTCCGCTGAGGTCCTAATCTCACTATCGTTCGGAACTTTCCTCTGGAAAGCATCTGCGGCTCGACACCAGCCCCATTCATTCATAGTCACTTTGTCCCTAGCTTGTCTTACAAGAAATTTCGGGTATAAAGCTTCGGACTTCAGCCCAAAATTTCTGTTTAAGAAAGCTTTTCGTTACTGGCTTAGACCAACCTGCTGAGGTAAAATAATGAGAAGATTCCAAACGCAACCATCAGCATCCACACATACGGATTCCAGCGGAAAATCTTCGCACCATCGAAGTTCAGGAAGGGAATCAGGTTAAACAAGCCTAGCCACAGGTTGATTTGGAACCCGATGGTCAGTATA
>JACRPJ010000011.1 GCA_016213985.1 Candidatus Woesearchaeota archaeon | reverse complement strand
AGACGGAAACCGATTTTCGAATCGGTTCCGACCTCCTATTGATCTACAGGCCCCTTAACTCTATGCATTTTGGCAAGTTTTGGGTTTTGCCTATGCACACTGTAAAGTTTTGAGTATAGATGTATATAAAAGGACCTGTAGATTTTTGACCCTTTGACAGGCCGAAACTGATCTAAAGGGACTACATAGGTCCTAACAAATTGGATAAGACCTATGTCCGCCATAGTTTCAGTTTCAACCTACTGATGTTCTATTGAAATAAATATATAAGGAGGTGATCCAGCCCCACTTAGGACAGGGTGTCCTTTACCGAGTTTGAAGGAGATCGTTTAAATCTGTTAATTTAATCCTCTTTTCTGGATGAGAAGAACCAATTACGTGGCAAAATCTTTTTATACCACGTTGATTTTCTATCCATAAACGCCACATTTGTTTCTTTGGATCAGATAGCCGGACTTCGCCTGTTTTGATGCCAAAACCGTTAATCATTATCTTTAGATTATCGAGCGATGCTTTCTTCTTTTGTGTAAAGTTTATGAATGGCTTTTTCTTCGCCCTTTCATTTACAGAACAACTGCCTTCAGCATCCCAATAAGCCCGAATGTAAAATTGCCTTGCTTTTGCATTCGGAGGCATCTGATTCTTTAATTTGCTTAGGGTTTCCCATATTTCTCTGCTTTTGAATTTTAACCTCCATGCACCATCTTGCCAACGCAAATTCTCCGGCTTATAGTTTTTGCTAAAGCATTTGTTCAGTAGTGGTATTATTACTTCTGTTAGCCACTCTTTACATTTCTGGATGTAAACAACTGTCCATTCAGTTGAAAGACAGCCATCGCCTAAGGCGCCAACAAGATAATAAATTTCGCCACCAATCTTTGATTGAAAATTTTTAATTTTCATGGTTGGAATTTAGGCGAGGCGTTCATATCTGCGTTTCGTGTCAGAAGACCGAAATGAAGAATATAGAACGCCGAGCCATTATGCTCTCCTTCTTCAAACTTTGCGGCAACCCCGTGTTCCCGTAGGGCTACCTTTTCGTCAAACATCAGCGAAGTTTGTTTACCTCTGCTGATATTTTGTTTATCGATTTGTGAGATGATAGTCTGGATAACTTCCTTTGCCTGTTTAAAGATTGTGTTCTAAGGAGTAATTGAATGCACTAATAAGTCATTTATTGGTTTTTCGAACCCAACATCTTATTGCCCATCTCACTAACTTACGACTTAGCCCTCCTCACAGAAATTTGGCTTGATCCTGGCAAGAACCAGAAGCTCGCCAAATATCCACTCGGATGGCTTGACGGGCAGTGTGTGCAAGGAGCAGGAACGTATTCGCCGCTGGAGTCCACACCAAAGAAAAGATTCAGACTTCGATTCACTGGTCTTAATCATTATGCTTTCCTCAGATTTGATGACAAGCGACTATTCCTCTGATACGAGAACTGATTTCTAGTATCATCTAGGGATTTCGACTTCACGAGGGCGAGTTCTGCAGTACAGACAGCGTATTTTTAAGAACTTTAACTTTCTTCTCACCACAGTGTTTCCCCCTAACGACACGAAAACAGTTCAGAGAACCGATTTCTTTGACGAATCTTTTTACTGACGATTTTTTAAGTATGGATAACTTTGTAGGATAGATTTTGCATTCTATATCAAAAAGTTGCAGTAATCTTCTATACGATTTTTTTAAATTTATAGGTTTGCAACCAATTTCTATTACCGGCTTTCTGTCTTCTTTTATATAAACACATCCTTCAGATCCATAGAGAATTCTTAGAAACTCTCTTGCCAGATATTTTTCCTCAAAGATAAATCGTGGAACCTTCTTGTTTCGTGTAAGTTTTCCATTAGTTTTAAGCAGTTTAAGTAATTGATTTACAACTAATTTGCTAGTCAGGTGTCCACTGTACCATGTATTTTCTTTATAGACTCTTTTTCTAATAGTAACTTGCAGACCAAAGAGTTGTTTGATAATATCTGAAAACAATTTAATCGGATCTGGATATTTCTGGACAAAGAAGATTTCATAGTGTTTGCCGTTTTTGCCATAGACACTGATTCCACCATCTGTTAGTGTCATGGCAATAAGTTGTGCTAATCTCTTGTCATAGACATCAATCTCTGCAGTTTGGTTAAGGGGAGTAGAGCCATCTGCACTTTTGCAGCCCTTTAAACTCGATAAAATGCCACCAACGTCACTTTTGTTCTTTACGTTTTTTGGGTATTTGCAATAGACAGTTCTAAGATCATAGATGTCTTCTATTTTGTTTTCCACATCAATCACTCTTAATTTAGCCAACCGAATACACGAAATCACAAATTCTAATGTTGGCGGTGTTTTGCCATTTAACCAATCAGAAAAGGTACTTGATTTAATATCATACCTGTTGTATAATTCTTTCCAATTGATTATCCCGGTTTCAGTTTTTACTAAACTAAAGAACTGTTTGGATTGATTTTCCTTAAATTTTACTCTGAAGTTTTTCTGAAGATTGTAATTCAAAGGAAAATTTTCAGTTTTCATGATTAAATTTTAGTGAAGCAGGCTTATCTACTTTGGGATAGCATCGTTCCGATATTCCGCTATCCAAAAGGAGAATATGTCTGCTTCACTAGACCGAGGCGTTTCATCAATCGATCTGGACTGAGATTGGGTTTAGGGATTGGTTCCCCCTTACGGAGTCACATCCTATTGTCCCAACCATTGTAGGTCGCGTGTAGCCTAGCGGATTCAGGCCGTACGGACCTGCCGTCGACCGCTCCTTCCTCCCACTTAGCGCGGGCAGTCCCTTATGTGTGCGGCCTTTCGGCTTAGCAACATAAGGTACGGGTCTTGTTCGTTACGCGACTTAACGCGACACCTGTACCGAAACTTTTTAATTTTTTGATTAAACTTTTTCTTAAAAAGTTTACACGGCACGAACTATATCGTTCCAAGAGGACATTTAATTGAAAAATCTCTAATTAACTCAAAAAACATTAAAGCGCGGCCACTTGATATTTCAAGATCAAATGCATTTGCGTTTTTATATTCTCTAATTTCTGAAAATTTTTAATTTTCATATTTATTTTTAGGGAAGCGGACTTATCTGTTTTTAGTTTACGGCCTGCGTAAGCAGGGAAAAACAGAATATGTCCGCTGACCATAGATGTCCTCAAGGAATGACGACGGCCATGCAGCACTTCTCAGCGTGTCTGGTAAGCCCCTTAGACTGACCTTCATTCTGCTGTCGCCACTAGTAAGGTTCCTCGTGTTGAATCGAATTAAACCGCAGCCTCCACCCCTTGTGTGCTCCCCCGCCAATTCCCTTAAGTATACTGTGCAAGAACCAGATTTAGTTTTTCTAATTCGCTGTTTTCTATGACATAATCGAATTCTTTTTCAAATATTTTTTTCGCAAAAAGAGGGATTTTTCCAAGTATTATAATTGTTTTTGAATCTTCATAAGTTTCTTTCAGAAGCCTGCTTCTATAAGCATAGGCTTGTAATAGTATATGAAGATCATGCTTTCTTTTTGTACATTCTATGAAAATTTTCGGAACTGAGTTTTTACAAACCACAAAATCTATATTCATCGATAATATTTTGGTGTTTATTTTTTTATGGGTTATATATTCTGTATGTGACAAATCTAAAATGTTTTTTATCTTTTTTTCCTGCTCCGTAAATTTTTGCTTACTGTTTGTAATTTCAGCTCCTTTCCTTCCCCAGTTTTCTCTATCTTCTTGTGTGAACTTGTTACGCCATAACCTGTTCAAATCCCTGGCTTTCTCAGGAGTTAAGTGACCGTTCCTCATTTTCTCAAATTTGTTATAATTTGTCCAGATATCTTCTCTCCTAATTTCGGATAAGTCAATAAAATCTGCGATCCTTTCGGCTTTAGAAAACGGAACAGTTTTTCTCATCCCTTTTTCGTATCTTATTAAAGATACCTGAGACAAAGATCTGCCAGTCTTCTCTATAAATTGTTTTTGGCTTAATCCTAAAGATAGTCTCAATGGAAGAATGAGTCTCGGGTTTTCTTGAAGATCTTTTTTTAAAGTGGATTTTTCTACCCCAGATCTCAAAATTTCCATTAGCGAATCAAGTCCCTCTTTTTGCATAATCCAGTTCTCACCTTTCAGTCTTGCGGCCGTATTTGGGATTCGGTTGCACTGCTTAATATTTAGCAGAGTATACTTATAAACAACCGAGTTCTCCCCAGGTGGCCCACTTAACGGTTTCCCTACGACATGGGAAAATCCCTTGAACTTTCCCACGACCAGTGGGCATCGTTTACAGCTAGGACTACTGGGGTTTTTATAAGCTCTTGTAAAATCTTTTCTCTTTCCCCATAAGGACTTTCTCTTTTAGAAAAAGAGAAAGGGCTTAATCTAATCCCATTTGCTCCCCTAGCTTTCGTCCCTCACCGTCAGATCTGTTCCAGTCAAGCGCCTTCGCCATTTACCCAAACATGAGATAATAGAATCCAATGGAAAATCTCAAGCTGTCAGGTAGTCTCGCTAGGATTATAAGATTGTAAAATCCATAATTAACCCAAATTTTTTGTAACTTCCTTTCTTCTGGGTTATAAGGCTCTTCTTTCTCGAAAGAAGAGGGTATAATTTTACCCTTACCCTAGCAATACTCTTGACCTCTCCCAGTCTCAAGCCCTGCAGTACCCCTAGCTCGCACCATAGTTAACCATGGTATTTCACTAAGAACTTACAGAACCGGCTACGAACTCTCTAAACCCAATAAACGCGGTCACTACTTGGGGCGCGGGTATTACCGCTTACCGTTCTCCTAGTATTTAAACTAGAAAAATGGCGGCTGGCACCCGTTTGGTAGAATGGGAGCGTTTGAATCCAATTCATCCTCAAAGACAACTATAACACCTTTTGGTAGATTCTCTATAAACCCTTTACATTTAGTTTTTGTTACTAGCACACATTTAAAACCGCTCTTTAAAAACAAATTAAATTTATTCCGTGGATATAACCATCTTTCTAAAGATTCCCAATGGCAACATTCTATTATGAGATTGTCTACAACAAAATCAGGTTAGCAATTAGTCTTCGTGCAACGTTGGCTTCCAGCTCATTGGACATCCTTTCTCCGAAAGGACCTAAAGTCATCTTTCTGCCAGCTATTCTAAGACCTTTCTTTGACCACGACATCCATTTGTCTTTTTGCCCATGCACACCTGCTCCAAACTTCACTGCCTGTAACCCTGCTTTTTGAGATCTGATAAACCTTTCAGAGCCACTAAGTTGTTTAGCTGCCGCTTCCCCTCCCATATATGCAATTTGTTTTGCTCTGTTTGTCCTGTTATCAGCATCTTTCCTTATCCACATCCTATAGCTATCCAATATATCATCCTTTTTGAAGTGTAGCTTATAATTATTTTTAAGTTTTTTAACATATTCATTACACTTCTTCCAAGTCTTTATCTTTTTATTGCCCCTCTCGAGGTTTGCTATGGTATTAAGACTCTTCCCAAGAACTCTGGAAAAGTCTCTTCTATCCTCACAAGCTTGTAACCTAAACAGCACAAGAATTCTAGAATCTTTAAATAAAATGGGTATAAGTTCATCAAAGCTCCTTATCCCATTTATCTCATCTAGCAGCTCTGTGATATGCTGTTCAGTTAGCTTGTATTCCATGGTTATTATTTGTTTCACTGGACTAAATTCAAACACTCCCGCTCTCTTACCCACCCCTTATTCGCTTAGTTTTCTAAACTAAACAAAAGATTCCACTAAAAGTGAAATCACTCCGAATTCCCTCTTCACACTTATACACAGCTTTTCTTTTGCTTAAGATTTTCTTTGAACAGAATTTACAGAAAGAAAAGCTTACGTGCATTGAGAAGTTTTCGCGCTTGCTGCAGTCCGTAGACCCTGGATTAATGTCTCAGAATCCACTCGGAAGGCATTTTATTTTCTGCCTATCTCCGGGCTTCCTCTCTCAAGGCCCGTACTCGTTATCGGTAAGTGAGTACTATAAAACCGTTTTCTTCTATGATGGAAGCCGTAAATTTTTCTGAGTCGAAACGAAGAAAAATTAGGCTCCTCTTTTGATTAACCTTTTCTCTTGAAGAAAAGGTTACATTACACTCACTTCAGCCTGATAAGCCGCAGTCCAATCCTTACATTGAGCAATAGAGTATTCCAGTCTAGCCTTCTTTTCAAAAAAGAAGGCTACAGTACCCAAGAAAACTAAGATACTTGATCAATTGGTTAAGTATATCGTTTCTTTTCAATACTGTACTCTTTTCTTTTTGAAAGAAAAGAGTAGAATTCCAACAACTATTGCCTATCTTGTCCTCGGCCCCAGTTTCCCGGGATTAGACAAAGCATAAGGGCATGTTAACTACGTGTTACTGAGCAGTTCGCCCTGGTTTAACCCAGAACTCGCATAGCTAAGCCGTATTCGGATAGCGGTGACCTCCGGCAGGATCAACCGGAATTATGCGGGGTTGCTTCCTGCATTCCTCCTTCCCTTATTTCAATAAAATTTCACAGGGTCAAACTTCAGACTCTTAGATCTAAGTTCTCATCTAACAATCCTTTCGGATTCGGGTCGAGTTATAGTAAACTCATGTTACATACCCGGTAAAAACAGTCACCTGTCAACCAGTTCAACTTTTATGTGTAATATCTATAGGACAATATATTTAAATGCTTTCGTGTTCGGTGAAAATTCGAAAGAGCTTGCACAATGCCTTATTAAAGTTAATCTCTATATGATTTTATGGAATTTTATATTGCCGCCAGATTCGATAGAAAAGAAGAAGTTAGAGCCCTTTACAAAGAACTTCAGGCAAGGGGCCATAAAATATCTGCTGACTGGACTCTCCATGAACCAATAAAACCATATGAAAGCAACCAAGAACTTGCCAGACAATATGCTTTTGAAGATATTGAAGGGGCTAGAAGATGTGGTGTATTTGTGATTCTCTATGTTATCGGAGATTACGCGTCCCGTTCGCCTTTCTATTTTCACCCTTCTGTAAGCCGCAGGAAAACTTTTGATGATGTTCTCGAAGAAATAGAAAAAGGATAAAGGGCCGCTATCGAGATTCGAACTCGAGCCAAGGGCTGTCTGTTTCTAGTGCAGGTCTTTTCATCAGAAAAGAAGTGCAGTGCAGGTCTTT